>CAZZZR010000111.1:0-8252 GCA_964658605.1 uncultured Caulobacter sp.
GGCGCGCCGGCGTGGGGGTCGCCGGCGACCACGATCAGCGCCGCGACGGAGAGGAGGAAGAAGGCGGCCGCCCCGCCGACCAGCGCGAAGGGATTGGCCGCCGCACGGCGAAGCAGCTGGATCGGCGCAAAGGGCTTCGCCCGCTCGGAGGGAGCGGACGCCAGGGCTGCGGCGGGCGGACGGGCGAACATGGCGGGCGCGCACTCGGGAAAGGCGTCGGAGCGGAACCGCGCTCCGGTCTCACAAAGCGGGCGACATGGTTAAGACGGCGTTGAACGCGGGAGCGCTCGCCGCAGGGCGGCGTCCGGTGCTATGCCCGCCCCCTGCCGTCGGAGCTCTCTCCCCGCATGCTGCTTTCGATGTCCACCTGGCCCGAGGTCGAGGCGCGGCTGGCCCGGTCCCGCACCATCGTCATTCCCATCGGCTCGATCGAGCAGCATGGGCCGACGGGCTTGCTGGGCACCGACGCCCTGTGCCCGCAGATCATCGCCGAGCACGCGCACGAGGCCGGCGACCTCCTGATCGGCCCCCCCTTCGCGGTGGGCATGGCGCAGCACCACCTGGCGTTTCCCGGCACGATCACGCTGCGGCCCTCGACCCTGATCGCGGCGGTGGCGGACTGGACGGCGAGCCTCTCGCGCCACGGCTTCGACCGGATCTACTGGCTGAACGGCCACGGCGGGAATGTCTCGACCGTGCAGGCGGCGTTCGCGGAGATCTACGCCCAGGCCAGCCTGCAGGGTCGCCCCCTCGGCCTGGCGCTGAAGCTGCGCAACTGGTGGGAGCTGCCGGGCGTGCTCAAGCTTTGCACGCGGCTGTTTCCGCAAGGCCACGGCGGCCACGCCACGCCGAGCGAGATCGCGGTGACGCAGTTCGCCTATCCGGAGTCGGCCCGGCGCGCCGACTACGCGCCGCGGATCGCGACATCCGGGGCCGTGCGGGACGCGCTGGATTTCCGCGCCCGCCATCCCGACGGCCGCATGGGCTCGGACCCCGCGCTCGCCACGCCGGAGGCCGGAGGCGAGATCGTGCGCTTCGCCGCCGACGCCCTGGTCAAGGACGTCGCCGCCTTCGCCGCCGAGGCCTCCGCGGCGTGAGCGCAACCGGCACCCGTCTGTCGGCATGAGGGTGAGGGAGCTGTTCTCGACGCCGCTCTACGAGGCCTCCTTCGCTTCGGAGCCCGGCTTCGCCGTGTGGAACGCAGAGCTTGAGGCGGCCTGCCTGATGCTGGCCCGGGAGGACCGCGCCGGTCGTGCGTGGTGCAAGGCGCGCGGCTACGGCGGCTACACCTCCTACGCCTCGCTGGACGACCTGCCGACGCGGGCGACTGCCTTCGCCGACCTGAAGCGCCGGCTCGACCGGCACGTCGCCGCCTTCTGCCAGACCTGCGCCTTCGACCTCGGTCCCCGCGGACGGCTGAAGCTCGACAGCCTGTGGGTGAACGTCCTTGATCCCGGAGCCGCGCACGCGGGCCATCTGCATCCGCACAGCGTCGTCTCGGGCACGGTCTACGTCGCGACGCCGGAGGGGGCCGGCGGCTTGCGGCTCGAGGATCCGCGGGCGCCGATGATGATGGCCGCGCCCCTACGCCGGGACGACGCTCCCGAGGGGCGGAGCACCTTCGTCACGCTCCAACCGGCTCCTGGCGACCTCTACCTGTGGGAGAGCTGGCTGCGCCACGAGGTGACCCCGAACAAGGGCCGCTCGCGGCGCATCAGCGTGAGCTTCAACTACGCCTGGCGGTGATCACACCCGGCGGCGCACGACGGCATGGTAGATCAGGAGCACCACGATCGCGCCGATCACAGCCACGAACATGCTGTAGAGGTTGAAGCCCGTCACGCCGGTGTGGCCGAAGAAGCTGAACAGGTATCCGCCCACGAAGGCGCCCACGATGCCGAGCACGATGTCCATGACCAGGCCTTCGCCGGTCTTGTTGACGATCTTGCTGGCGATGAATCCGCTGATCAGGCCCAGCAGCAGCCACGCGAGAATACCCATCGACTTGAAGCCTCCCATGGTCCGACGGCGTCGGTCCTGGCATGCTAAGCCGTAACGACGGCCGGGCGTTCCTTAAGCGCCGCCTTTAGTGGCCGCGACCCCGCTCGACCCCCGCCAGCGGGGAGCTCTTCAAAGGATCGGCCAGGCGGGGCGGACGGGTCCGGCCGATCCCGCGCGTGAAGAGGCCGGCCACAAGGGCGCCGCCGCCGAACACCGCCAGGAAGATCAGCGCTTCCGCATACCAGATGGTCAGCGCCTGGCCCCACGCCTCTTCCGAGAAGTTCTCCAGCCGCAGGCGCGCCACGCCCAGCACCAGGCCCGCCAGCCCGTAGGCCAGAGTCGCCAGGCGAAGCGCCGCCGTCAGCGCCTTGCCCGCCGCCCTATGGCGCGGATGGTCAGGATCGGCTTGGGCGAACTGCATCGGGTCATCCGAAGTCCGGGCGCAACGGCCCCCGCGCGAAATTAGCCCGTCACGGCTAACGCTTCGTTAAGGAATCGGAGGAAGGCGATGCGCGGCGAACGCCGCCTCCAGCGTCTCGAGCAGCACGGCCCGCAGCCGCTCCGGCGCGAGCACGGCGACGTCGCCGCCCCAGCTGACGAGGTGCCAGGCCAGCTCCCGCATCCCGCTGGCGCGGAACCGCACGACCGCCGATCCGTCCGCCTGGCGTTCCGCGGTCTGGCCGACGTGGAAGCGCCAGCGCAAGGCGGAGTCGGCCGCTTCGGGCGAGAAGCGGAGCGCCACGTCCTCCTGCGCGTCCTGGTAGATGCCGAAGCTGCGGTCGGCATAGGCCTGGAGCGAGAAGCCCTCGGGCCGCACGCCCGGACGGTCGAGCACCTGCGCGTCGCGCACCCGGTCGAGACGCCAGTTGCGGGGTTCGTCCAGGGCCGGCTCCGAGGCGACGAGGTAGTTCGCCCGCCCGAACAGCAGCCCGTAGGGTGTCACCTCGCGCCGTCGTCCCGGGGTGGAGCCGCCGTCGTAGGCGAAGGCCAGGAGCCGCCCGGCCATCACCGCCTGGCGCACCGCCGCCAGCACCGCCTCGTTCTCGGAGGGGCGCGGCCCGGCCTGCACCGCGATCGCCTCGGCCTGCAGCAGCGCCTCGAGGTCGGGCGCGATCTTGCGGCGGGCGGGCGCGCGCAGGGCCGACAGGACCTTCGACTCCAGTCCCCGCAGCGCGCGGGCCCGCGTGTGCGCGCCCTGCGCCTCCAGCTCCGATGCCGCCGCCGCCAGAGCCGCGAGTTCGTCCACCGTCGGCGCCTGCAGGAAGCCGTCGAGGCCCGCCGGGATGCGGAAGCGCTTGGTGGGCGGGTCGGGCACCGCCTCCATGCTGGGGAATAGGTCGTAGAGCCGGTCGCGCATGCGCTCGGCCGTGCGCCGGTCGACGCCCGCGGCCGCGGCCATCTCGTCCAGCGTCAGCCCTTCCGCCGACCCCGCGAGCAGCCGGCCGAGCCGGAGCAGGGCCGCCGCCTTGTCGTGCCGCATCGTACGCTCCGAACGTTGCGACCGGATTTGTCGCAGGCGGCCTGCATACCCCATCCGTGCCCGGAACGCAGGAGCCCGCCATGGCCACGACCTACTCGAAGCGCCTCTCCCTCAAAGGCCGGCGGGTCGCGATGACGGCGCCGCGCGCGCTACGCCATGCGCCGCCCTCCGGCGAGCTCATCAACGCGGTGCTGCAGTACGCCGACGTCTCGACCGAGCTGGGCGGCGGCCGCGCCCTCCTGCGGCTGAGCACGCGCCGCCGCGAGGACGCCGTCATCAAGGCCGCTCTCGGACGTGAGGCCGCCCGGCTGGCCGACGTGGCGGTGATCTGGGACGAGGCGCAGGACGAGATCTTCCGCGTGCTCGACGCGGCGGCCGGCGATCACCTCGCGCCGCTTCCCGAGGAGGCCGAGGAGGAGGCCCGCTTCGCCCTGACGCCGCTGGCTCTGGCCTATATCGCGCAGAGCCGCGGAGCAGCCTGAGAGCGGAAGTCCAGCGCCGGGCCGATCACAATATTGTTTGTCCGCCTCCTCGCGCGGGAAAATTCGCTTCCGGGTTGAACGGCTTAGGCTCGCACGCGGGCCCGCATCCCCGCGACGCGAGGCGGCGCTTGGAAAACGAGAACGGCCGTCCGATGGGGGCTGGGTCCCGGCGCTCGGCGAACGCGACCGATGCGTGGCGCCGAAGTGACGACCGAGCGGCGGCAGGGCTTGCCATGTGTCGAAAAGGTAAACCAACCTTCCTCCAATGGGCGGCAGCCTGATCGGCGCTTGAGGCTTGGCGCCGGCAGAGCTCGGTCGTCCGCGCCCGCCCTTGACGCACGATGGAGCCCTCATGTCGCAGTTCGCCCTTCCGGCCGGTCTCGCCAGCGCGTCGTTCGCGGTGGCGGCCATGAAGACCGGCCGTTGTCGCAGCTCGATGCGCAGCTGGGATCGCTCTATCTCGCTCAGACGGGGGGCGGGGCGGTGACGCCGCCGCTCGGCGCGGGCACGAACGCTGCGGCCAGCACGCTGGCGCTGGCCGGCGCCCAGCAGCAGTTCGCCAACGCGCTCGTCACCGGCAGCGACGGCCACCAGTATGTGGTGATCGACTTCACCGCCAAGGACGGCGACGGCGCGGCGCTCTTGAACCAGCTCGACACGCTGGGCCTGCAGCACGGCTCCAGCTACGGCGCGGTGGCGTCGGGCCTCCTGCGCGTGGACCAGCTGGGATCGCTGCAGCACGTGCAGGACCTGGCCTTCGCGCGCGAGTCGCTGGCGTCCTCCCACGCCGGCACGGTCGACACCCAGGCCGACCACGCCCAGCACGACGACATCGCCCGCGCGGGCTTCGGCGTCGACGGCACGGGGCTGAAGGTCGGCATCCTCTCGGACAGCTTCGACACCTCGACCTCCGTCGGGCCCGACGGCCAGCCCGACACCATGGCCAGCGACATCGCCTCCGGCGACCTGCCCGCCAACACGACCGTCCTGCAGGACTTCCCCGACGGCACCGACGAAGGCCGCGGCATGGCGCAGCTCGTGCACGACATCGCGCCGGGCGCCGCCATCGAATTCGCCACCGCCGACTACGGCCAGGCCGGCTTCGCCAACAACATCCTGGCGCTGGCCGCCGACGGCGCGAAGGTGATCGTCGACGACGTGTTCTACTATTTCGAGCCCGCTTATCAGAACGGGGTCATCGCGCAGGCGGTGAACACGGTCGCGGGCGAAGGCGTGAGCTACTTCAGCTCGGCCGGCAACGAAGGATTCGGCGGCTTCGAGGCCCAGTGGCACGACAGCGGCACCCAGGCTTTCGGCGAGGAGCTCGTCGACTTCGGTCCCGGCCAGAACTACCTCAACGTCACCGCCACCGGCGGGCAGGACATCATCACCCTGCACTGGGACCAGCCCTCGGCGTCGGCGGGCGGCCCCGGTTCGGCCAGCGACGTCGACATGTTCCTGCTGGACGGCGACGGCAACCTGGTCGCCGAGTCGGCTGACGACAACCTGGGCGGCGACCCCTCCGAAGGCTTCGCCTTCGTCGGCAACGCGGGCGAGACCTACTACCTCTTGGTCGGGCTCTACGCTGGCCCCGCGCCCACCGACTACAAGCTGATCGACTACAGCGGCACCGGCACGCTCGGCACGACCGAATACAACTACAACTCGGGCACGGTGATCGGCCACACGGCGGCCGACGGGGCCATCTCCGTCGGGGCCGCCGACTATCGCGGCACGCCGGCCTATGGCACCTCGCCGCCGGAGGTCGAGAGCTTCTCGTCGGGCGGCCCCACCGTCTTCCTCTTCGACGACAACGGCGTGCGCTACGACACGCCCGAAGTGCGCCTCGCGCCCGACATCACCGCGGTCGACGGAGGCAACACCACCTTCTTCTATCCGGGCGACAACCCCGACCAGGACGCCTACCCGAACTTCTATGGCACCTCGGCCGCGGCCCCGGACGCGGCGGCGACGGGCGTGCTCATGCTGTCTGCGAACGCAGGTCTCACGCCCGACGACGTGCGCGCTCTCCTGGCCGATTCCGCCATCGACATGGACAACCCCACCACCGACGGGTTCGACACCGGCTACGACTCGGCGACCGGCGCGGGGCTGATCCAGGCCGACCAGGCGGTGTTCTTCGCCAAGACGCTCTCGATCAGCAACGCGCAGGCGATCGAGCTCGTCGGCACCCACTTCGGCGACCAGATCACCGGCGGCAACGGCGACACCTTCCTCGACGGCCAGGGCGGCGACGACACGCTCGACGCGGGCCAAGGAAACGACGTGGTGGCCGGCGGCGACGGCAACGACGTGGCCGACGGCGGCTCCGGCAATGACAGCGTCTACGGCGAGGCGGGGAACGACGTGCTGACCGGCGGGGCCGGAGCGGACGTGTTCAAGTTCGACGGCCCCGACGCCTCATCGTCTGACGAGGTGGTCGACTTCACCAAGGCCAACGGCGACCACGTGGGCCTGTCGGCGGCGGGCTTCGGGATCGCGTCGCTGGCCGACGTGGACTTCGTCTCGGGGACCGCGCCGGCGCCGTTCGAGGGCAAGGCGACGCTGCTCTACGTGGCCAACACCGGCGACCTCTACTGGGACGGCGACGGCACGGGGGCGGGGGCGTGGGTGCTGCTGGCCCACTTCGACCACGCGCCTGCCCTGGCGGCGAGCGACTTCCTGATCGTCTGACCGGCTCCGCCGACCCTCCTTCGCCTCGCGCGGGGGAGGGCGGCGGCCGCGCTCGCCTTGTGAAAAAGCGCGTTTGCGACTAGATGCGCGCCGTGGACGCCGCTTGCGCGGCCCACGGGCGCGACCTCCCCGCGCGTTACTTCCCGGCGACCCATGCTTCCTTCCGACCTTCCGGTCGCGCTCGCGCGCGCCCTCGAGCAACGCGGCTACGCCGACCTCACCCCCGTGCAGCTGGCCGTCGCCAAGCCGGAGACGCTGGCGCGCGACCTCCTGGTCTCCGCCCGCACGGGCTCGGGCAAGACCGTCGCCTATGGGCTCGCGCTGGCGCAGGACCTGCTCGGCGCGACCGACACGCTGCCGCCCGCGGGCGATCCCCTGGCGCTGGTCGTCGCCCCGACGCGCGAGCTGGCGCTGCAGGTGCAGCGGGAGCTGGAGTGGCTCTACGCCTCGGCGGGGGCGCGCGTCGTCTCCTGCGTCGGCGGCATGGACCCGCGGCGCGAGCAGCGGGCGCTGAACGCGGGCGCGCACATCGTGGTCGGCACGCCCGGGCGCCTGCGCGACCATCTGGAGCGCGGCAATCTGCAGATGCAGAGCCTCGCCGCCGTCGTGCTCGACGAGGCGGACGAGATGCTCGACCTGGGCTTCCGCGAGGAACTGGAGGCGCTGCTGGACGCCGCCCCCGCCGAGCGCCGCACCCTGCTCTTCTCCGCCACCCTGCCCAAGCCGATCCTGGCCATCGCCCGCCAGTACCAGCGCGACGCCCTGCGCATCACCGTCGGCGGGGCCGCCGGCGAGGAGAGCCACGCCGACATCGACTACCGCGCCATCGCCATCGCCCCCAGCGACCTGGAGCACGCGGTGGTCAACCTGCTCCGCTTCCACGAGGCGGGGGCGGCGCTCGTGTTCTGCTCCACCCGCGAGGCGGTGCGCCGCCTGCACGCCAACCTCGTGGAGCGCGGCTTCTCCGTCGTGGCCCTATCCGGCGAGCTGACCCAGAACGAGCGCACCCACGCCCTGCAGGCGCTGCGCGACCGCCGAGCACGGGTCTGCGTGGCCACCGACGTGGCGGCGCGCGGGATCGACATTCCCGACCTCGAACTGGTCATCCACGCCGAGCTGCCGACGGGGGCGGAGTCGCTGCAGCACCGCTCGGGCCGCACGGGGCGGGCGGGCAAGAAGGGCGTCTCCGCGATCCTGGTGCCTCACCCCAAGCGCCGCCGGGCCGAGGCGCTGATGCGTACGGCCAAGATCACGCCGACCTGGAGCCCGGCCCCCTCCGCCGAGGACATCCGCGCCAAGGACCAGGAGCGCCTGGTCGCGGCGCTCCGTCCGGAGGGCGAGCCGGCCGAGGACGACTTGGCCATCGCCCGCGCGCTCCTGGCCGACGCCGCGCCGGAGGCGGTGGTCGCCTCGCTGGTGCGCGCCCGCCGCGCCGCCATGCCGAGTCCCGAGGACCTGATCGAGCAGGTCGCGCCGCCGCCCCCCGGGTCCTTCGGCGCTCCCGGCGAGCGACCCGCACCTAGGCCCGGCTTCGAGGGCTCCGCCTGGTTCGTGGCCGACATCGGCCGTACCCGCAACGCCGACCCCAAGTGGCT
>CAZZZR010000112.1:0-3132 GCA_964658605.1 uncultured Caulobacter sp.
TGGCCATCGCCACCCCGTAGGCGCCCAGCATGCCGATCTCGATGTAGTCGCCCTCGTCGATGTCGGCGGGCAGGTAGTAGGGGCCCGGCATGTGGTCGATCGAGTCGCAGGTCGGGCCGTAGAAGCGGAAGGGCTTCAGCTCCTCCGACGCCTCGCCGTCGCGGACCAGCTTCACCGGGAACGGCCACTTGAAGTGCGTCGCGTCGAACATCGAGCCGTAGGACCCGTCGTTCAGGTAGAGCGCGTCGCCCTTCTTCAGCTCGACCTTGACCAGGAGCGAGGAGGCTTCCGCCACCAGCGCCCGGCCGGGCTCGCACCACAGCTCGGTGGTCTCGTGGACCATCATGTCGTTGAAGCCGCGCTGGATGGCGGCGGCGTACTCGCTCATGTCGGGCGGGATCATGCCCGGGTACACGGACGGGAAGCCGCCGCCCACGTCGACCACGTCGGCGAACACGCCGGCGCGGACCAGGGCGCGGGAGCACTGGGCCATCGCCGCCTGGTAGGCGGTCGGCTTCATGCACTGGCTGCCCACGTGGAAGCTCACGCCCATCAGCTCGTCCGTCGCGCGGCGGGCGGCGAGCAGCAGGGACGGCGCGTCGTCGGTGGAGACGCCGAACTTGCCCGACAGAGTGTACTGCGCGCCGTCGGCGACCACGGCCATGCGCACGATCAGGTTCAGGTCCTTGGCGCCGCCCGTGGCGGCCAAGATCTTGTCCAGCTCGTCATGGCAGTCGAGCGCGAAGGTGCGAACGCCGAACTCGTGGTAGGCGCGGGCGATCGCCGCCCGGCTCTTGACCGGGTGCATGAACGCCATGCGGGCGCCGGGCGCGTTGGCCGCGACGAGCTCGATCTCGGGGATCGACGCCACGTCGAAGCCGGTGACGCCGGCGGCGTGCAACTGCTGGATCACCCACGCGGAAGGGTTCGCCTTCACCGCATAGAGGACGTCGGCCTTGATGTTGTCCTGGAACCAGCGAGCCGCTACGGCCACCGCGTCCGGTCGCACAAGGGCGACAGGACGCTCAGGGGACCGCGCGCGGACCAGGTCCAGGGGAGTCTGGTACGTGACCAATTCACGTAGCCTCCCGCTGATTGTTGAACCTAGCCGGCGTTAGCAGAAACGGGTTGGAAGCCGCTTGGCTCGGGTCCGCCGGGAGGCGCGATTTAGGGTCTGCGGACCCCCCTGTAAAGCGGTGATTTTCAGACGCCGCGCCGCACCCCCGCCGTATGGTCACAAGCCCTTGTCTTATCGTGGATATTTCGGTGGGTGAGCGCTGCATTTTTCGACGCGCTTTTCGTCGCGGCGCTTCACCCGCAAACGTGCGGCCGCCGCCGTCGCCCTTGCGGGCGGCGTGCGAAGGGGCGAAGAGGCCGGGAAGCCGCCGCCGGAGCGACGACCCCGTCCATGCCCGCCGAAGTCGCGTTCGCGGCCCACGACGTGTCCAAGACCTTCGGCGCCCGAAAGGCGCTGGACGGCGTCTCGCTCATCGTCGAGCGGGGCGAGATGGTGGCGCTGATCGGCCCCTCGGGCTCGGGCAAGTCCACGTTGCTGCGCTCCCTGACGGGGCTGCAGCTGATCGACGCCGGAGCGGGACGGATCGAGGCGATGGGCCTGGCGGTGCAGGCGGACGGGCGGCTCGCGGACGACATCCGCCGGGTGCGCCGCCGGGTGGGCTTCATCTTCCAGCAGTTCAACCTGGTCGGGCGGCTGACGCTGTTCTCCAACGTGATGGTCGGCGCGCTGGGCCGGGTCGGCTTCTGGCGGGGGCTGGTCGGGCTGTGGCCGGCGGACGCCAAGGCCGAGGCCATGGCGGCGCTGCACCGGGTGGGCGTGGCGGAGTATGCGGGGCAGCGGGCCAACACGCTGTCGGGGGGCCAGCAGCAGCGGGGCGCCATCGCCCGCTGCCTGGTGCAGCGCGCCTTCGCCATCCTGGCCGACGAGCCGGTCGCCAGCCTCGACCCCGTCAGCGCGCGGCGCGTTATGGAGACGCTGGGGCGCCTGAACCGCGACGACGGGCTCAGCGTCATCGTCACGCTGCACCACGTCGAGTATGCGGTGAAATACTGCCGCAGGGTGGTGGCCCTCAAGGCGGGGCGTATCGTGTACGACGGCCCGACCACGGGGCTGGACCGCAAGCTCCTGGCCGACGTCTACGGGCCGGAGATCGACGACGTGTACTCCGAGGGAGTCCTGCCATGATCCGTCGCGCGATGCTGGCCGCGGGCCTCGCCTTGGCCGCGCTCTGCGGCTGCGGACCCAAGGGGCCGGGCGGAGCCTACGGCACCGAGCAGAACCCCATCGTCTTCTCCATCCTCTCGGCGGAGACGCAGGCCTCGATGGGGTCGATCTGGGCGCCGGTGCTGGACGACCTGCACAGAGAGACGGGGCTCGTGGTCAAGCCCTACTTCGCCACCAACTACTCCGCCCTGATCGAGGCCATGCGCGCCCACCAGGTGCAGATGGGCTGGTTCAGCGCCCTCCCCGCGCTGGAGGCGGCGCGCCGGGCGGGCGGCCAGGTGATCGTGCGCGTCGCCAACGCCCAGGGCTCCACCGATTACGAGAGCCAGCTGATCGTGAAGGCGGGTTCTGGGATAACGCTCGACAAGGTGCTGGCCTGCGGCAAGCGCTACACCTTCGGCCTGGGCGACCCGAAGTCGACCTCGGGTACGCTCGCTCCCATGGCCTTCCTGTTCGGGCCCAAGGGCATCGATCCGTCGCAGTGCTTCAAGACGGTGCGCTCGGCCAGTCACCAGGCCAACCTGTTCGCGGTCGCCAACGGCGTGCTGGACGTCGCCACCGGCAACACCGTGGGCATGCTGTTCGCCAAGCGCGACAACCCCGCCGTCGCCGCCAAGATCGCCGTGATCTGGGAAAGCCCGCCCCTGCCGGAATCCTCCATCGTGGTGCGCGGCGGCGACCTGGACGCGGCCACGCTCGGCAAGCTCACCGCCTTCTTCGAAGGCTACGGCCAGGCGCACGGGGCGCAGGGCGACAAGGAGCGGGCGGCGCTGAAGAGGCTGACCTATTCCAGGTTCCTGAAGGCCGACAACGGCTACCTGCTGCCCGTCCGCAGGATGGAGGCGGGCGAAGCGCTGTTCGAGGCCAAGAAGGCGGCCGACGCCAAGCAG
>CAZZZR010000112.1:3142-8252 GCA_964658605.1 uncultured Caulobacter sp.
CCGCCGCCCAGGCCCAGCTCGACCTCCTGAACGGCCCGAACCCGCCGCCGATCACGCCCGTCAAGTCGTGACGGCGGAGCCTCGACCCGCCCCGACCGGCGGCGCCGTCCCGCCGCCGCCCCGCGCTTCGGCGGGCAAGACGGCGTCGGACTGGCTGGTGTACGGCGCGGTCGCCCTGCTGCTGGCGATCAGCTTCCATCCGGCGGAGGTTGGCAAGTTCCCGCTGCTGTTCACCAACACCGCCAACATGCGGGTCTTCGTGGGCGGGCTGCTGCACCCCGACTTCGGACACTGGCGCGACTATGTCGCCGCCATGTGGCTGACGCTGCAGATCGCGCTGTGGGGCACCGCCATGGCGATCCTGCTCGCGATCCCGTTCGGCGTCGCCTGTTCGCGCAACCTCGCACCGCCCTGGGTCGCCCAGCCGGCGCGGCTCCTGATGAACGTGCTGCGAGCGGTTCCGGACCTCGTGGTCGCGACCGTCTTCATCGTGGCGGTGGGGCTCGGCCCCTTCTCCGGCGTCATGGCCATCGCGGTGAACACCGGCGGCGTCCTGGCCAAGCTGTTCAGCGAGGGCGCGGAGTCGATCGACCCGCGTCCGGTCGAGGGGATCCGCGCGACGGGCGGCGCCCCCCTGCACGAGATCGTCTGGGGCGTGCTGCCGCAGGTGGCGCCGCTGTGGACCAGCTATTCGCTCTACCGCTTCGAGTCGAACGCCCGGTCCGCCACGGTGCTGGGGCTGATCGGCGCCGGCGGCATCGGACAGCTCCTGTTCGAGGCGCTGCAGGCGTTCCAATACCACGAGCTGTCGGTGATCATCCTCGTGATCGTGGCGGCCGTGACCCTGATCGACCTCCTGAGCCAGGCGCTGCGGGCGCGGCTCCTGTAGCGCGCAAGCTACACCTTGGGGGTCGCGCGCCTCGAAGGCGCCTCATCTGTGGCGGTTGTCGCCGAACCGTCATGCAGCTTGTCTAAGCCCGCCTCGAACCGCCGGAGCGACACCCGCCCGGCGATCCGACGGTGGGGACTACCAATGAAGATGAAGCTGCTGGCGGGCGTGTCGCTCGTCGCGACGCTCGGCATGGGCGCGGCCGCCCACGCGCAGGACGCCGCCTCCGTGCAGGCCCAACTCGACGCCATGCGCGCCGAGATCGCCGACCTCAAGGCTCAGCTGGCCGCCAAGCCGGTCGTGACCGCCCCCGAAGCGGCGGGCTACGCGGCGCCGCCCTCGACCCTGCCGCCGCCCAAGCCCGAGCAGATCACCGAGAAGTTCGACGGCGCCGTGCGCTGGGTGGACGGTCTGGGCGACAGCTTCAAGGTCCGCGGCCGCATCCTGCTCGACGCGGTGGACGAGAACGTCGATCGGCGCGGCTCGCCGACCCGCACGAATTACGACAGCTATCAGGTCCGCCCCCGCCAGCTGTACCTCGGCGTGGAAGGCAACATCGGCAAGCAGTGGTCCTACAAGCTCGAAGGCGGCGCCCGCAACGGCGGCGTGTGGAACTGGGACGACGCGATCCTGGCCTGGAACCTGAACAAGCAGGACTCGATCGTCTTCGGCAACCAGAAGACGGTCAGCCTCGAGAACATCACTTCCACGCGCTTCACGAGCTTCCTCGATCGCGGCCCGATGAACAACCTGCTCGGCATCGACTACCGCCTGGGCGTCGGCTGGCTGCGCAAGGGCCCGAACTACAACGTGCAGCTGGCCGTGCTGGGCGAGTCGATCAACAACACCGACACGACCGCCGCCTACGGCTCGAGCAACGCCAACGAGCAGCTGATGGGCACCGCCCGCGGCACCTACGCCATCATCAACACGCCGGAGCAGAAGCTGCACGTCGGCGGCTGGATCCGCTATCGCCAGCGCGGCAGCCAGACCGGCTTCACCTACGCCACCAACGACAACTCCAACTACAATCCCGTACAGGTGACGCCGACCACCGGCGCGGTGGGCGACAGCGACGTCTCGTTCGGCGGCGAGTTCGCCTATGTGATGAAGAACATCTCGGTCCAGGCCGAGGCGTCCGACATCCACGTCAACCGGCTGGGCACCGGGCGCGACGCCACCCTGGGCGGCCCGGACTTCGACATCCCCAGCGGCTACGCCTTCGTCAGCTTCTTCCTGACCGGCGAGACGCGCAACTACGTGCCGGGCACGGGCGAGTTCGCCCGCACCAAGGTGCTGCACCCCCTCGACCAGGGCGGCACGGGCGCGCTGGAGCTGCTGGCGCGCGTCGACTACGCCGACCTCAGCGACATGAACGCCAACGGCGTGACCCCGCTGGCCGCGCAGTACGCCGCCGCCGCCGGCCTCGCCACGGCGGGCAAGTACAAGGCGCTGACGCTCGGCGCGAACTACTACCCGATCAGCTACGTGCGCTTCATGGTCAACTACACCTGGGGCGACACCGACAACCCCGAGTTCGGGCCGCTGGGGCCCACGACCCGCATCAACCGCGACGCCACGCTCAACGTGATCCAGGCGCGCGCGCAACTCGACTTCTAAGCGACCGCCTCCACGGCGTCGGCGAGGCCCGCGGGGACGACCCCGCGGGCCTTTCGTCGTTCCGGGCTCAAAGCTCCGGCACGTGCTGCGCGAGGCGGCCACCGATGCGGATCGGCTCCACCCGCTTGGCCAGCCCGGTCCTGTCGTCGGTCTCCACGAACACGCCGCACACCGTCGCCGGGCCGCCCGCGGGCGTGTGCTTGGCCCCGGGAAGGCGGGTGGCGAAGCGGCGGACGCTCTCCTCCTTGCCCATGCCGATCACGCTGTCGTAGTCGCAGCAGCCGCCTGCGTCGGTCTGGTACGCGGTGCCGCCGGGCAGCACCTGGGCGTCGGCCGTGGGCACATGCGTGTGGGTGCCGACCACGAGCGAGGCGCGGCCGTCGCAGAAGTGGCCCATGGCCATCTTCTCCGAGGTGATCTCGGCGTGCATGTCCACGATCACCGCGTCCGCCGCCTCGCCTAGCGGACAAGCCTCCAACTCCCGGTCCACCGCGCTGAACGGGTCGTCGAGGCTGTCCATGTGCACGCGGCCGAGGACGTTCATCACCAGCACCCGCCGCTCGCCCGGCGCCTCGAACAGGTTGGCGCCCCGCCCCGGCGCGTGGCTCATCCGCGGGTAGTTCACCGGCCGCAGCAGCCGCGGCTCGCGCGCGATGTAGGTCAGCGCCTCACGCTGGTCCCAGCTGTGGTTGCCGAGCGTCACGCAGTCGGCGCCGAGGTCGAAGAAGTTCTGGGCGATCTTCTCGGTGATGCCGAAGCCGTGGGCGGCGTTCTCGCCGTTGACCACCACGAACTCCAGGCCCAGCCGGCGGCGCAGGCCGGGCAGGTGGGTGCTGAGGCCCTCGCGCCCGCTCGATCCGATCACGTCGCCGAAGAAGGCCAGCCGCATCCGCTATCCGTCATGTGAGAAGAGGGTCAGGCCGCGCTCGGTGAGCACGCCGTCCAGCCGCGCGTCATGCGCGTCGATCGGCACGCGGTCCACCTCCTGCGCCGCATAGGCCAGGCCGAACGCGGTCACAGGCGCACCCGAAGCGCGCAAGGCGGGGAGCGTGCGGTCGTAGTAGCCGCCGCCCTGCCCCAGCCGGCCGCCGAAGCGGTCGAAGGCCAGCAGCGGCAGGACCAGCAGCGCGGGCCGCAGCACCGGGGCGTTGGCCGCCGGCGCGAGCATCCCGGCCGCGTCCGGCGCGAAGAGGTCGCCGTCCCGCACCTGGCGGAACGACAGCGGCGCGTCGCGCGAGGTCGCCACGGGGAGCACGATCGTCGCCCCCGCCGCCCGCAACACCTCGGCGAGCGGCCAGGCGTCGAGCTCGGACCCCTGCGCGTTGTAGACGGCCGCGACTCCCGGCCCGGCCCGACCCGACGCGGCGAACGCCCGGGCCGCCCCGTCGGCGGCGTCGGGGAAGTCGCGCTTCAGCTCGCGGCGGACGCCGCGCATCCGCGTACGCAGCGCGGACTTGTCGTCGTCCGCGGGCGAAGAGGGTGGCGGCGCCAGGAAGGACCGTGGAGGCGTGTTCAATCCCCTCGGACCTGGATAACCAGGTGGGCGCCGTTTGCGCCGGACCACGGTCCGGAACAGGGACAGCTCCCATTCGAGTGAATTAAGGTCCCCGGGATGTGAAGCCTCCGACGAGAGCCCCAGCAAGACCCGCCGGGGTGTAAGGTAGGCGCGAGGGGCCGCGGGCTCAAGGCCGCCACCGGGCCCCGCGCACGCGCCGTGCCTTCCACGCCGGGGCGCGGGTGGGGAGGTCGTGGAGCGCCGACCCCCGTCCGGGGACCGGGGTGTAGTGCGCATTGTATTTCGACGGCCAGGCCGGCGCTCCACGTGGCCGTCTGTCGGGGGTCGCCGAAGCGGGCATTGTCCGCCCAGGTACGGCTCGTCCGAGCGCAGGCTCTGACCCCATGCGCCCTGGCGCGCTCACACGCGCCACCCGGCGGGCGGAGCGCATCCGACGCGCCCCGGACACGGCGGTTTCACACCCCGCCGCCAAAACCCCGCACGACCACCGCCCCACGGCCGTCAAGAGCGCGGATCCAAGACGCCCTCCCCATGCCGCGGGGTCGAGGGCAGAGTGGCACGGCGGGAGAGGGCGGGGACAACTCTATCCTTCTCCTCCCCATGCGGCGCATGGGGAGGTGGCCCAGAGGGCCGGATGGGCCGCGCGATAGCGAGGAAGACCCAGCCCCCACGCCGGGAGCGTGTGGCGTTCCGCTCGCGTGCCGCGAGCGGCCCCCTCCCGGCTCCGCCGTACTCCCCCATCTGCGATGGGGGAGAGAAGAGCGGCGGGCCGCCTCCCGCCTTCGCCCCTCTTCCTACTCGCCCCAGCCCAGTGTTCGACGCGCCGCAGGCAAGTCGAAACTTTAGGGGACGCCCTGCGTCCCGACGCATACCGGTCAGCCGCCGGGTGCGGGGCGGGTCAAGGGCGGAGAGCCGAAGGCGTCCCTTGACGCGGCCTGCGCGCGGTGGCCGTGCGCGGCGGCGCAGAGGTCCCCGTCGAGACGATCTCAACGCCTCTCTTTCCCCGCTCATCCCCGCGGATGCGGGGACCCAGGCTTGCTTACACGCACCGGCGATGCCGCTTGCGCCGAACAAGAGAAGTCTGG
>CAZZZR010000113.1:0-8217 GCA_964658605.1 uncultured Caulobacter sp.
GCGGCCGCCCTCCAGCGCGCGCTTGACGCCCGCGAGGTCGCGCACCAGCGCGTTGTCGATGCGCGCGGTGAAATGGCGCTCGCGCAGCGCGGGCGGCCGGTCTTCGACCGGCCGGCCCTCGGCGATCCACTTGGGCAGGCCGCCGTCCAGCACCACGACGTCCTCGTGGCCCATGACGCGGAAGGTCCACCACACCCGCGCCGCGCTCATCAGGCCGGACTGGTCGTAGACCACGATGCGCGACCCGTCGCCCAGCCCCAACGCCTTGACGCGGCTGGCGAACTTAGCCGGGCTCGGCAGCATGTGGGGCAGGGGGGAAGCGGTGTCGGCGATCTCGTCGACGTCGAAGAACACCGCCCCCGGGATGTGGGCGGCGCCGTAGTCGGCCCGGGCGTCGCGCGGCGGCGTCCCGTCCGGACCCGGCATCAGCCAAGTGGCGTCGACGGGGCGGATGTCGGGCGCGTGCAGCCGCTCGGCCAGCCAGGCGGTGGTGACGAGGGGATCGGTGTGCTCAGCCATGCGTCCAGCCTCTACAGCCAGGGCGGCGTCGGCAAGCCGCGGGCGGTCAGGAATTCGGGGTTGAACAGCTTGGAGGCGTACCGCTGCCCGGAGTCGCACAGGATGGTGACGACCGTCTTGCCGGGTCCGAGCGCCCGCGCCAGCCGCACCGCGCCCGCCACGTTCACGCCCGCCGAGCCGCCGACGCACAGCCCCTCGTGCTCCACGAGGTCGAACACCGCCACCACCGCTTCCGCGTCTGGAATGCGGAAGGCGTGGTCCACCTTCAGCCCTTCAAGGTTGGCAGTGATGCGGCCCTGGCCGATGCCCTCGGTGATCGAATCGCCCTCGACCTTCAGGTCGCCGTAGGTGAAGGCGCCGAGCATGGCGGAGCCTGGGGGGTCGGCGAGGCCGATCACCACGTCCGGCTTGACCTCGCGAAGGCCCGCGGCGACGCCCGCCAGCGTTCCTCCGGTGCCGACCGCGCAGATGAAGGCGTCCAGCTTACCGCCTGTCTGGCTTAGGATTTCCGGCCCGGTGGTGAGGCGGTGCGCCTCCCGGTTCGCGGTGTTGTCGAACTGGTTGGCCCAGATGGCGCCGTTGGGTTCGCTCGCCGCCCGCTCCTCCGCGATGCGGCGCGAGACGTGCTGGTAGTTGCCGGGGTTGGCGTAGGGCGCGGGATCGACCTCCACCAGCTCCGCGCCCGCCAGCCGGATGGCGTCCTTCTTTTCCACCGCCTGGTTTCGGGGGATGACCACCAGGGTGCGGTAGCCGAGCGCGCGGCCCACCATGGCCAGGCCGATGCCGGTGTTGCCGGCGCTGCCCTCCACGATCAAGCCTCCGGGTCGCAGGGCGCCCCGGGCCTCGGCGTCGCGGATGATGCCCAGCGCGGCGCGGTCCTTAACTGACTGGCCGGGGTTCATGAACTCCGCCTTGCCCAGGATCTCGCATCCCGTCGCCTCGCTGGCGCGGCGCAGGCGGATGAGGGGCGTGTTGCCGATGGCCTCCACGACGGAGGGGAGGGCGACATGGGCGTGCATGCATGCATCAAGTGGCGGATGCGTTCGGCGGTGGCAAGGCGAGCCAAGGCGTACGCGCTCCGTTAGACCCGCAGTTTCTGCAAGGGACCCCCTATGCGCGACCCTGTCCTGATCCTCGGCGCGACGGGCGGCGTGGGCGAAGCGCTGGCCCGGCGCATCGCGGCTCGTGGGGAAGCCGTGCACCTGGCGGCCCGCGATCCGGCGCGGCTGGAGGCGCTGGCGACGGAGCTGGGCTGCGGCTCCAGCGTCTGCGACGTGGCGGACAGCGCGGCGCTCGAGCGGGCGACGGCGGAGGCGGGCGGGTCGTTCGCGGGGCTGGTCTACGCCGTGGGCTCGATCGACCTCGCGCCGCTGCGCAAGCTGACGCGGGAGGCGATGCGGTCCAGCTTCGAACTGAACGTGGTGGGCGCGGCCGAGGCGGTCCGGCTCGCCTTGCCGGCCCTGCAGGCGGGGAGGGGGAGCGTGGTCCTGTTCTCCACCGTGGCGGTCGCCCAGGGCTTTCCCAACCACGCCGTCGTGGCGTCGGCCAAGGGGGCGGTGGAAGGGCTGGCGATCTCGCTCGCGGCCGAGCTGGCGCCCAGGGTGCGGGTCAACGTGGTCGCGCCATCGCTGCTGTCTACCCCGCTGGGCGAGGTCTTCACCAGGGACGAGAAGCTCTCCACCGCCATCGCCGGCCTGCATCCCCTGCCGCGGCTGGGAACGGCGGAGGACGCCGCCGCGCTGGCCGATTTCCTCCTGGGGTCGGCCTCGGGCTGGATCACGGGCCAAGTGTTCCGGGTCGACGGCGGCCGCTCGACGCTGCGACCGCGAGGCTGAGCCTTGGCGAAGAAGGGCCAGGTGCGCGGCGCCCTGCGGCTGGTGCTCGGGGATCAGCTCTCGGCGCCCGAGCGGCTTTCCAGCCTGCGCGACCTCGATCCCATGCACGACGTGGTGCTGATGGCCGAGGTGATGAGCGAGCTCACCTATGTGCGCCACCACAAGCAGAAGATCGTCCACACGCTCGCCTCCATGCGCCGCCACGCCGCCGCCTTGGAGGCGGCGGGGATCACGGTGCGCTACGTCCGCGCCGACGATGAGGGCAACGCGGGCGACCTGCCGGGCGAGGTGAAGCGCGCGCTCGACGCCCAGCCGTTCCAGCGGGTGGTGATGACGCGCTCGGGCGAGTGGCGGCTGGAGCGGGCGTTCGACGCCCTGGACGCCGAGCTGGAGCTGCCTTTCGAGCGCCGCGAGGACGACCGCTTCATCGCGTCTCTGGGCGAGTTCTTCGATTGGAGTCGAGACAAATCAACGCTCACCCTGGAGTTCTTCTACCGCGAGATGCGCAGGAAGACGGGCCTCCTGATGAAAGCCGGCAAGCCCGTCGGAGGTCGCTGGAACTTCGACAAGGAGAACCGCAAGCGCCTGCCCGCCGACCTCGCCCCGCCGCCGCGGATGCTGTGCGGCGACGATCAGACCGTCGAGGAGCTCAAGCGCTGGGTGGAGGCGCGCTTTCCCGACAACTTCGGCAGGCTGCACGACTTCACGTGGGCCACCTCGCCGCAGGAGGCGGAGGCGATCGCCGCCCACTTCCTCACCGCCTGCCTGCCGACCTTCGGCGACTACCAGGACTTCATGCGGCGGGGCGACCCGTGGCTGTGGCACGCGCGGGTCTCGGCTGCGCTCAACATCGGCTTCCTCGATCCGTTGGACCTCTGCCGTCGGGCGGAGGCGGAGTGGAAGGCGGGGAGGGCGCCCCTGAACGCGGTGGAGGGCTTCATCCGCCAGATCCTCGGCTGGCGCGAGTATGTGCGTGGAATCTACTGGCTGAAGATGCCTGAATACGGCCGCCGCAACGCCCTGGATGCGCAGGCGAAGCTGCCATGGTTCTACTGGTCGGGCGAGACCGACATGGCCTGCGTGCGCGACGTGGTGGAGACCACCCGCGACCACGCCTACGCCCACCACATCCAGCGGCTGATGGTGACGGGCAACCTCGCGATGCTGCTGGGCGTGCATCCCGACGAGGTCGACGACTGGTACATGGTCGTCTACGCCGACGCCTACGAGTGGGTCGAGATGCCCAACACCCGGGGCATGGCCACCTTCGCCGACGGCGGCATCGTGGGCTCCAAGCCGTACGCGGCGTCGGGCGCCTACATCCACCGGATGAGCGACTACTGCGAAGGCTGCCGCTACGACGTGAAGGCGCGCACGACAGAGGGCGCCTGCCCGTTCAACGCCCTCTACTGGGACTTCATGATCCGCAACGAGGCGCGCCTGCGCGACAACCGCCGCATCGGCTACGCCTACACGACGCTGGAGCGGCTGGGAGCCGAGGAGCGGTCGGCGATCCAGGCGCGCGCCGCGCACCTGAAGCGGCAGTTCGGCGCGACGACGCGCTAGGGGCGCGCCGCGCGCATCGCCTTCAGCGCGCGGTCCCGCGCCTCGGCGTGGTCGACGAGAGGCTTCGGATAGGTCTCCCCGAGCGTCACGCCGGCGTCGCGCAGCACCTTCGGCGGCAAGGTCCAGGGAGCGTGGATGTCCGCGTCCGGCAGCTTCGCCAACTCCGGAACCCAGGTGCGGATATAGCCGCCCCTCCGGTCGAACCTCTCGCTCTGGCCTACGGGATTGAAAATGCGGAAAAAGGGCTGGGCGTCCGGCCCCGTACCGCTCACCCACTGCCAGTTCATGGCGTTGTTGGCCTCGTCGCCGTCGACCAGGCAGTCCCAGAACCAGCTCTCCCCCTCGCGCCAGTCGACCAGCAGGTCCTTCGACAGGAAGCTGGCGACGATCATCCGCACGCGGTTGTGCATCCAGCCGGTCGTCCACAGCTGGCGCAGGCCCGCGTCCACGATCGGGTAGCCCGTAAGCCCCTTCGTCCAGGCCTTCAGCTCGGCCTTCGCGTCCCGCCATTTCAAAGCCTTGAGCGCGGGATTGAAGGTCTCCGTCGCCAGGGTCGGATGGTGCCACAGCACCTGGTGGCTGAAGTCGCGCCAAGCGATTTCGGCGGTGAACTTGGAGACCGCCTCCTCCCAATGGTGCGCCTCGCCCGCCGCGTGCGCCGCCTTCCACACCTGCCGCGAGGACAGCTCGCCCCAGTGCAGGTGCGGCGAGAGGCGCGACGAGCCGTCCACGTCCGGAATCTCGCGATCCCTGGGATAGGAAGACACTGCACCTTTTATGAAGGCGTTCAGCGCCTTGTGGGCCGCCTCTTCACCGGGCGTCCAGTTGAACCCCTTCGACCAGTCGGGACGGCTCGGATGCAAGCTCCAGCGGTCAAGGTCGTCAGATCGGACGGCCTTCCCGGGGGCGAGGAGCTTGCGCACGGTCGGCGCGAGCCGGACCTCGCCCACCTTGGCCCGGAGCGCCCGCAGGAAGGGCGTGAACACCTTGTAGTCGCCGCCCGAGCCGGTCGTCACCTCGCCCGGCTCGGTGAGGAGGCCGCTGCGATGCAGTTCCAGGCCGATCCCCGCCTTGTCACAGGCCTCGGCGAGATCGGCCTCCGCGTCTCGCTCGCCCGGCGAATGCAGGCGGCCGGCGACGATCCGCATCGCGTCCGACTCCCTGGCCAGCGTCAGGAGCGCTTCCACCGTCTCACCTCGACGCAGCACCAGCGGCGATCCTGCAGCCCGAAGCTCGGCCCCGAGCGCGCTCAGCGACTTGTCCAGCCACCACTTGTGCGCGCCGCCGAGAGGGCGCGGGCGCTCCTCGTCCAGCACATAGACGGGGATCACCGGGGCTCCGGAGCGGGCCGCGGCGTGGAGCGCATCGTTGTCGGCCAGCCGCAGGTCGCGGCGGAACCACATCAGCACGGGGGAGTCGGTCATTCGCGTCGCTTGCCATGCGCGCGGGACCGCGCCACCTGTCGAGCATGAACGCGCCCGCCAAGCTCGCCGTTTCCCCCAGCGCCGTCGTCGAGGTCCAGGCCGGACCCGGCGAACCCGTTCGCGTCGGCCAGGCGCTGAAGCTCAGCTTCATCGCCGGCCCCTGCCAGATGGAGAGCCGCCAGCACGCGCTGGAGACCGCGCAGGCGCTGAAGGAGATCGCGGGACGGCTGGGGGTCGGGCTGATCTACAAGACGAGCTACGACAAGGCGAACCGCACTTCGGCCGCCGCCGCCCGCGGCATGGGCATGGCCCGCGCCCTGCCGGTGTTCGCCGAGATCCGCGACAGCCTCGGTCTGCCCACGCTCACCGACGTGCACGAGATCGACCACTGCGCCCCGGCGGCCGAAGCGGTGGACGTGCTGCAGATCCCCGCCTTCCTCTGCCGCCAGACCGACCTCCTGGTCGCCGCGGCGAACACGGGCAGGGCGGTCAACATCAAGAAGGGCCAGTTCCTCGCCCCGTGGGACATGAAGAACGTCGTCGCCAAGGTGACCGGCGCGGGCAACCCCAACGTCATGGCCACCGAGCGCGGCGTCTCCTTCGGCTACAACACGCTGGTCAGCGACATGCGCGCCCTGCCGGAGATGGCCAGGATCGGCTGCCCCGTGGTGTTCGACGCCACCCACAGCGTGCAGCAGCCGGGCGGGCAGGGGACCTCCAGCGGCGGCCAGCGCGAGTACGTCGCCGTCCTGGCCCGCGCGGCGGTGGCGGTAGGCGTGGCGGCGGTCTTCATCGAGACCCACCCCGACCCCGACCATGCCCCCAGCGACGGGCCGAACATGGTGCCAATGGGCGAGTTTGAAGCGCTGGCCGCCGAACTGCTCGCCTTCGACGCGCTCGCCAAGACGCGGTCCTCGCGCGCTTGATCCGCAGGGCCGCAGGGGCGATCTAGGAACTCCATGGCCACCCTGATCGACACCACGCGGCTGCGCCATCCCGAGAAGGCGCGGCGGCCCGACACCGAGGTGCTGCGCAAGCCCGAGTGGCTGCGGGTGCGCGCACCGGGCTCCGGCCAGTACCAGGCCACGCGCGACATCGTGCGCCGCGAAGGGCTCAGCACCGTCTGCGAGGAGGCGGCCTGCCCGAACATCGGGGAGTGCTGGAGCCAGAAGCACGCCACCCTGATGATCATGGGCGAGATCTGCACGCGCGCCTGCGCCTTCTGCAACGTCTCGACCGGCGTGCCGCTGCAGCTGGACGCCGAGGAGCCCGCCAAGGTCGGCCGCGCGGTGGCCGCCATGGGCCTGAACCACGTGGTGATCACCTCGGTGGACCGGGACGACCTGCCGGACGGGGGCGCGGCGCACTTCGCCGCCGTGGTCCGCGCCATCCGGGCGGCCGCGCCGCTCACCACCGTGGAGATCCTGACGCCGGACTTCCTGAGGAAGCCCGTGAGCGCGGCCGAGACGATGATCGACGCCCGCCCGGACGTCTTCAACCACAACCTCGAGACCGTTCCGCGGCTGTATCTATCGATCCGCCCGGGCGCCCGCTATTTCCACTCGCTGCGCCTCCTGGAGCGGGTGAAGGAGCGCGATCCTTCGCAGTTCACCAAGTCCGGCCTGATGGTGGGCCTGGGCGAGGCGAAGGAGGAGGTGATGCAGGTGATGGACGACATGCGCTCGGCCGGCGTCGACTTCCTCACCATCGGCCAGTACCTGCAGCCCACGCGCAAGCACGCCGCGATTGATCGCTTCGTCACGCCGGACGAGTTCAAGGCCTATGAGGCGATCGCCCGCGCCAAAGGCTTCCTGATGGTGTCCGCCAGTCCGCTGACGCGCTCCAGCCATCACGCGGGAGAGGACTTCACGCGGCTGAAGGCGGCGCGCGAGGCGCTGGCGGCCTGACCGGCGGCGCCGCGTCGATCCGTCCTCAAGGGTCCTCCCATTTCCGATAATCTTCCTTAGGCGCAATTTGGACATGACCCAGCCCGCGCCCACCGACTCTCCGCCCTCCTCGAGCGGCATCGACCGGCTTCTGGAGGTGATGGACAGGCTGCGCGGCCGAGGCGGCTGCCCCTGGGACGCCGAGCAGACCTTCGCCAGCATCGCGCCCTACACCGTAGAGGAAGCCTACGAGGTCGCCGACGCCGTCCAGCGCGACGACATGACGGACCTCCGTGAGGAGCTGGGCGACCTACTGCTGCAGGTCGTGTTCCACAGCCGCATGGCGCAGGAGCTGCCGGCCGGCGGCGGCCGCTTCGACTTCGACGCCGTGGCGCACGGCGTCGCGGACAAGATGGTCCGCCGCCACCCCCACGTCTTCGCGCACGCCAACGTGCGCGACCTGGCCGCTCAGACCGACGCATGGGAGGTGCAGAAGGCCGCCGAGCGCGCCGCCCGGAACGCTTCGAGGGGGCGCGCGCACCGCGCGGGCGTGCTCGACGACGTGCCGGTGGCCCTCCCCGGCCTCACGCGCGCCGTGAAGCTGACGCGCCGCGCCGCCCGCGTCGGGTTCGACTGGCCCAAGCTGGGGCAGGTGTTCGACAAGCTGCGCGAGGAGACCGCCGAGCTGGAGGCCGAACTCCCCGCCGCCGACCCCGCCAAACTCGAGGATGAGCTTGGCGACCTCCTGTTCGTGGTCGCCAACTTGGCCCGCAAGCTCGACGTCGATCCCGAAGCCGCGCTGCGCACCGCCAACGCCAAATTCATCCGCCGCTTCGCCACGATCGAGGCCGCCCTGGAGGCGGACGGGCGGACGCCCGAGCAGTCGGATCTGGCGGAGATGGATGGGCTGTGGAATGTCGCCAAGGCGGCGGAGAAGGGGCGCTGAGGGTACGGTTTGCGGCTGACCGGTCAGGGCCGTTCACGACT
>CAZZZR010000114.1:0-2910 GCA_964658605.1 uncultured Caulobacter sp.
AGGCTCGGGCTCCCAGGTAGGCAGGCGCGGCATACACCGCCCTTCCGCCCGCAGCGAGCTTGTGGCTCCGGCGCCCGGCGTCCATATCGCGGCCTCCCCACCCGAAGACGAGCGCCCCGATGGACGAGACCCTGCTGCACGACGTCGTGGCCGCCGCCCGCAAGGCGGGCGCGGACGCGGCCGAGGCGGTGGGTGCCGACCGGCGGGCGCTGTCGGTCAGCTCGCGCGACGGCGCGCTGGAGGAGGTGGAGCGCGAGGAGAGCCGCGACCTGTCGCTGCGCGTCTTCGTCGGTCGGCGCACGGCCACGGTCTCCGGCTCCGACTTCAGCCCCTTAGCTGTGGCGCGCTTGGTGGACCGCGCCGTGGCCATGGCGCGGCTGGCCCCGGAGGACCCCTACGCCTCGCTCGCGCCGGAAGACCGGCTGGTGCGCGGCCCCCTCCCCGACCTCGACCTCTACGACGACCACGAGCCCACCGCCGAGGCGCTGGAGGGGATCGCGCGCGAGGCCGACGCCGCCGCCCGCGCGGGCGAGCGCGTGACCAACACCGACGGCGGCTCCGCCAGCTGGGGCGCCTCGCACTGGCGGCTCGTGACGAGCGCGGGCTTCTCGGGCGAGCACCGCTCCTCCAGCCACTCGCTCTCGGCCTCGGCCATCGCGGGCGAGGGATCGGGCATGGAGCGCGGCGGCGAGGGCCGCACCGTGCGGCACCGCGGCGACCTCCCCTCCCCCGCGGCGATCGGGACAGAGGCGGCGCGGCGGGCGGCGGAGCAGCTCGGCGCGCGCAAGATCGCCTCCACCACCGCGCCGGTGATATTCGACCGGCGGCTGGCGACCTCCCTGATCGGCCCGCTGGTGGGCGCGATCAGCGGGGGGGCCGTGGCGCGCGGCGTGTCGTTCCTGAAGGAGAAGCTGGGCGAGCGGATCTTCGCGCCCGGGATCACGATCTCCGACGATCCGCTGCGGGTTCGGGGCCTGGGATCCGCGCTCTTCGACGACGAGGGGGTGGCGACGGAGCGGCGCGACCTGATCTCGGGCGGCGTGCTCACTACCTGGCTGATGAACACCGCCAGCGCCCTGCAGCTGGGACTCGCCACCACCGGCCACGCCAGCCGCTCGGGCGCGGGCGCTCCGGGCGTGTCGGTCCACAACCTGACCGTCCATCCGGGCGAGGAGGCTCCTGCCGCGCTGATGGCGCGCGCAGGCTCCGGCCTGCAGGTGACGGGCATGTTCGGCCCCTCGCTCAACGCCAACACCGGGGACTGGTCGGTGGGGTGCTCGGGGCTGTGGTGGGAGGGAGCCGCCCCCGCCTATCCCGTCACCGAGATCACTGTGGCTGGCAACCTGCTCGACATCTACGCGCGCCTGGTGCCCGCGAATGACCTGGAGATCCGCGGCGCCTCGAACGCGCCCTCGCTGTTCGTCGACGCGCTGGCGATCGCGGGCAAGTGAGCGGCGACCTCGCGCTCCTGGTCGAGGCGGCGCGCGAGGCCGGCGCGCTGATGCTCGAGATGCGCGCAGGCGTGCACGCGCGCGCGAAGTCTGACGGCTCGCCCGTCACCGAGGCGGACCTCGCGGTGGACGCGCTCCTCAAGCGGCGGCTGCTCGGCGCGCGACCCGACTACGGCTGGCTTTCGGAGGAGACGGCGGACGATCCGGCGCGGCTGGGTCGGCGGCGCGTGTTCGTGGTCGATCCGATCGACGGCACCACCGCCTACATCAAGGACCGCCCCTGGTTCTGCACGGCGATCGCGGTGGTGGACGACGGCGTCGTGACCCACGCCGCGATCCACGCGCCGCAGACGCACGAGCTGTTCGCCGCGTCGCTCGGGCAAGGCGCGACGCGCAACGACGCGCCGATCCGCGCGGCGGAGACCGACCGGCTTGAGGCGGCCCGCGTCTGCGGCGACGCGAAGCTCCTGGCCGCTCCCCGCTGGCCGCAGCTGGATGTCGTGAAGCGCAACGCGATCGCCTATCGCATGGCCCTGACCGCTGCGGGCGAGGTGGACGCCACCGTGTCGCCGAGCCCGAAGTGGGAGTGGGACATCGCGGCGGGCGCCCTGATCGCGGCCGAGGCCGGATGCGCGGTGACCGACGCGGGCGGCGAGGCGCTGCGGTTCAACGGACCGACCGCCAGGCTCCCGGGCCTGGTGTGTTGCGCGCCGGGCCTCCTGCCCGCCATCCTGCAGCGCACGTTGATCCCGGATGCAAGCCGCCCTATGCCCCGGGCCGTCTGACGCGAGGCGCTCTCATGGCATCCCACCAGCTGCTGCACCTGGTCTTCGGCGGCGAGCTGAAGGAGGTGGGCGGGACCGAGTTCCGGGACCTCGACAAACTCGACTTCGTCGGCGCCTACCCCGACTACGCCTCGGCCCGCGCCGCATGGAAGGCCAAGGCGCAGGCGACGGTGGACAATGCGCTCATGCGCTACGTCGTCGTCCACGCCCACCGGCTGCTGGACCCTTCGACCGACGGGCACTGAAGCGGCGATCGGGCGTTGCGGATGGATGACCGACATCCCCGCTCCGACCCCGAACCCGCCTCCCACCGACCCGCCTCTGCCGGACCCCACGCCGACGCCCGCCGGTATCGACGACGAGGCGCTGCGCTACGCCGAGGAGGCGGAGCGCGCGCAGGACGCCTGAGCCTGCGCCGAACTAAGGTTACGGCGATTTATCTCACCCGCCGGCCCGGTCGGCGGTAGAAGCCCCGCGGGCCCCCCGGTCGGCCCAACCGGAGGCTCGCTTGCCCGCTCCCCTGTTCGGCGTCGCCCTGGCCGCCACCGCTCTGTTCGCCGGCGAGCCGGACATCTCCAACCTGCTGAACCGGGGCCGCACCCCCTCGGTCACCTACGTCGACCGGGCGGGCGCCCTGTTGGGCGTGCGGGGAGGCACGGTGGCGCCCGCGGTCG
>CAZZZR010000114.1:2920-8136 GCA_964658605.1 uncultured Caulobacter sp.
CTCGACCGGCTGCCGAAATACGTGCCCGGAGCCTTCGTCGCGGTGGAGGACCGGCGCTTCTACGAGCATGCGGGCTTCGACCCCATCGGCATCGCCCGGGCGGTCGCGACCGACATCGTCAAGGGCCGCGCCGCGCAGGGCGCCTCCACCATCACCCAGCAGCTCGCCCGCAACCTGTTTCTCACGCCCGACCAGACGCTGGAGCGTAAGGCGCAGGAGGTGCTGCTCGCCGTCGAGATCGAGCGCCGCTACACCAAAAAGCAGATCCTGGGGCTGTACCTGGCGCGCGTCTACTTCGGCTCCGGCGCCTACGGGCTGGAGGCGGCGAGCCAGCGCTACTTCGGCAAGCCCGCCGCCAAGCTGACGGTGGCCGAAGCGGCGGCGCTGGCCGGGGTGCTCAAGTCGCCCACCAACTACAACCCGCTCAGCGAGCCTGAGGCCAACCAGCAGCGGGCCAGCGTGGTGCTGGCGGCCATGGAGGAGACGGGCGTCATCACCGCCGCCCAGCATCGGCGCGCCCTCCTGCACCCCGCCCACGCCAAGGCCCTCGTCGCCTCGACGGACGCCCAATATTTCGTGGACTGGGTGGACGGCCAGACCCGCAAGCTGATCGGCGGCGCGCCGAAGCAGGACCTCGTGGTCGCCACCACGCTCGACCTGCCGCTGGAGGCCAAGGCGGCGGGGGCCCTGAGGGCCGTATCGGCGCGCTACGCCAAGGCCGGGGTGCAACAGGGCGCGGTGGTGTCGCTGGACGGCGACGGCCGCGTGCGCGCACTGGTGGGCGGCGTCGATTATGCGGCCAGCCAGTACGACCGCGCGATCTCGGCCAAGCGGCAGGCGGGGTCGGCGTGGAAGCCCTTCGTCTACCTGACCGCCATGGAGGCGGGACGCACGCCCGACACGCCGGTGGTGGACGCGCCGGTGACGGTGAACGGCTACAGCCCCCGCAACTACGGCGACAAATACCTCGGCCCCACGACGCTTGCGGGGGCGCTGGCCGAGTCGTCCAACAACGTGGCCGTGCAGTTGGCCGCCGACGTCGGGCGCGACAACGTGGCGCGCACCGCGCACCGCATGGGCATCGTGGCCCAGATCAACACCGACCCGGCCATGGCGCTCGGCACCACGGGCGTGACGCCCTTGGAGATGGCGCAGGCCTACGCGCCCTTCTCGAACGGCGGCTACCGCGCGAGCGCCTACGCCATCGAAAGCATCCGCGTGTCGGGCGGCAAGCTCGTCTACCAGCACCGGCCCGAGCCGCAGGCGCGGGTGGCGGCCGAACCGGCGCTGTCGGAGATGACGCGCATGATGCGCGGCGTGATCGCACACGGAACCGGGGTGAAGGCGGCGATCCCCGGGATGGATGTCGCGGGCAAGACCGGCACCACCAGCGACTACAGGGACGCTTGGTTCTGCGGCGTCACCGGCGGCTTGGCGACAGTCGTCTGGCTCGGCCGCGACGACGCGACGCCGATGCGCGGGATCACGGGCGGCAGCGCGCCGGCCGAAGCCTGGCGCAGCGTCATGCTCGCTGCCGGCGCGCGGCTGAAGCTGCACGCCATCCCGCAGGGTCCGCCCGGGCCGCCGCCGCCGGTCGTGACGCCGCCGCTCGACGCGCAGCCCGCGCAACCCGTGTCATCCGACGCCGATCCGGTCGGCTCGCTGCTGGCCCCCGTCGCACCGCCGTCGGCCCAGCCTCAGCCCGCCCCGGCGCCCGACGACCGCTGACGCGCGGCTAGGCCGCCAGCCCCGCCTCGCTCATCAGGACGCGCACCGCGCCCAGGGCCTGCGGCTGGGCGGCCAGGTGCTGGCGCACGGCGGGGTCGCGCAGGAGCTTCATCGCCTCGGCCTTCGCGCGGTCCGCCGCGGGTCCCAGCGGCGCCGCCTCCCCCGCCGCCAGCCGCAGGAGCGCGGTGAGCCGCGTGACGTCCGGTCCGTTGGCGCGGGCGAGTGCGGCGCACAGGCCGCAGTCGGACTCCAGGAGCGCGCCCACCTCGCCGATGCGCGCCGCGATGACGCCGCGGTCGGGCTCGGGGATCTGCGAGGTGGCGAGCCCGCGCTGGAGCTCCGCCAGCGCCGCCAGCCGCGAGAGCGGCGACTCCGGCGCGCTGCGCAGCTCGCGCTCGAAACGCAGCGAGGAGACCACCGCGGCCAGCCAGCGGGCGCAGGCGCGCTTGTTGATTCCCCCCGCGACGTTCTCGGTCAGCCGCAGCAGCGCCTGCGATTCCGCCAGCGCCGTTCCGCAGCCGGCCAGGAAGGCCTCCACGAAGTCGGCGGCGACGATCCGCTTTGAGCGTTCGACGAACGCCGCCTGCACGTCCTCCAGCGGCAGGAGCCGCCCGGCCGAGGCGGTCAGCGCGATGGCCAGGGCGCGCAGGAGCGCGATCTCGCCCTCCGTGTCGCTGGGGCGCAGGCGACGCGGCCCGGTCAGCTCGGTCAGCACGCGCCGGGCGGCGGCGGCCCGCACGCCCTCGAAGGCGTCGAGTTCCAAGAGCTTGGCCAAGCGCTCGGCCTCCCCCGAGAGGGGCGGCAGGACCTGCTGGAACGCCTCGTCTCGCGCGCCCATCACCCGGCACTCGGGGCCGGCCGCGAGCCGAGTCAGCACGGCCAGCGATCCGCCCAGGTCGAGGTTCGCGCCCACAAGGTCCGCGACCCCTCCGCGCGAACCGAGGATCTCGGCCAGGGGCTGCTCCACCACGGCGAGCGCCAGCGCGCGGGCGCGGCCTACGCCTGGCGCCTGCTCGGCCAGGTCCATCAGCCTTGACGCCTTGGCCCGCCAGGTCGCGGCGGAGGCGAGGTGCGCCGCGACGCCCCCGCCCAGCAGGTATCGTCCCTCCGGGTGGTCGGCGAGCTTCTCGGCCGCGTCGTCGTAGCCCATGGCCACATAGGGGAAGGCCTTGCGCCGCCCGTCCTTGATCACCCGGGCGATGGCGTCGTCCGCCAGCTTGCGGAAGGCGCGCAGCATCTCGTGCGTGGAGACGCCCCGGTGCTGCGCCTCGGGGACGGAGATCTTCTGGATCGCATGCTGCAGCTCCTCGCCCGAGGCGTCCAGCGCCTCCGCCAGATCGGGCCGGTGCAGCAGTTCGAAGACGGTGACGCCCTCGCGCTTCAGCCACCCCTCCAGGAGGCGCGCCAGCGTCTCGCGCGCCGGCAGGGTGTAGAGGTCCGCCGGCCCCACGCAGGGGGGCGCGGCGGCCTCTGGCCGCGTCTTGGGCGCCTTGACCTCGCTCGTCTCGCCCGCGGCGTGGACGACGAAGCTGCGGAAGCCGCCGTCGGGGTCCATGACCTCCTTGGTGATGCGCACGCCGATGGCGCGGTGCTCGGCCAGCGCCTCCTCGGCCAGCTCCAGCAGGCGGTCGCGGTCCTCGCTGGCGCAGTCGAGCGTCCACGGCGCGTTCATCTTGCGCCGGACATACAGCTCGTAGTGGACGGGGCCGCGGCTCACGGGGTCGAGTGTGACGACCAAGCGTTGCCTGGGGCTTAAACCGGCCACGAAGCTGGAAGAGGGGGTTAAGCTTGCCTCCGCACCCCCTATGGCCGATCTAGGACCCGCAATGGCCGACATCACCCTGATCGACGACGACGAGAACATCACCGCCTCGGTGGCGATGGCGCTCGAAAGCCACGGCCACCGCGTGACCGCCTACCACGACGGCGCCTCCGGGCTGGCCGCGCTCGAGAGCGACCCGCCGGACCTGGCGATCCTCGACGTCAAGATGCCCCGCATGGACGGCATGGAGGTCCTGCGCCGCATCCGCCAGACCAGCGAGCTGCCGATCATCATGCTCACCTCGAAGGACGAGGAGATCGACGAGATCCTCGGCTTCAACCTCGGCGCCGACGACTACATGCACAAGCCGTTCAGCCAGCGCCTGCTGCTGGAGCGGGTCAAGGCGGTGCTGCGCCGGGCCCGGGAGCCGTCCGACGAGGACTACGACCCTGCCGCCAACTCGCCGCTCGGCGCCGCCGCCGCCCAGGCCAAGCCGCTGAAGCGTGGCAAGCTGACCCTCGACCCCGCCCGCCACGACTGCCTGTGGGAGGGTAGGCCGGTGAAGCTGACCGTCACAGAGTTCCTGCTGCTGCAGTCGCTCGCCCAGCGCCCCGGCTTCGTGAAGAGCCGCGACAACCTGATGGACGCCGCCTACGACGACCAAGTCTACGTCGACGACCGCACCATCGACAGCCACGTCAAGCGGATGCGCAAGAAGTTCCGGGTCGTCGACCCCGAGTTCGACGCGATCGAGACCCTGTATGGCGTCGGCTACCGCTACCGGGAGACCTGAGCCCGGTCTGGCCGAGGCCGGAGGTCCCCCTCCGCGGCCCCGCAAGCGCGACCTGCCCCGCCGCCTGCCGCTGATCGGCTCGCGGCTCGGGCGGCTGATCCTCGGCCTGAACCTGCTTGGGCTGGTGGTGCTGGTGGTCGGCGCGCTCGTGCTCAACGAGAGCCGGCGCGGCCTGATCGAGGCGCGGCTCGACAGCCTGAACGTGCAAGGCGCCTTCATCGCCAACGTGCTGGACGAGGCGGCCACCCAGGGCGAGCCCACCCCCGCGCTCGACCCCGACCGCGCGGCGCGCCTGCTGCAGGTGCTCTTTATCCCCCGCTCCACCCGTGCGCGCCTGTTCGACGCGCAGGGGCGGCTGATCTCCGACAGCTACGTCCTCTACGACCAGATCCAGGAGCGGCCGCTGCCGCCCGTCCGCCGGCCGGGAGCCCCCGTCCCCTTCGGTTACGGTCGGCAGGCCGAGCGGGCGGCGGCGGCCGCGGCGCGCGCCCGCGACGAGCTCGCCTCCGAGGTGCGCACCGCGCTGGGGGGGCGCCGCGCGCAGGGCGTTCGCCGGTCGGAGACCGGCGAGCGCCGGATCAGCGTCTCCGTGCCCTTGCAGCACGTGCACGCGGTGCTGGGGGTGCTGACGCTCGACTCCGGCGACGTGGACGCCACCGTCTGGGCGCAACGCAAGGCGCTGCTGCCCTTCATCCTGATCGCGGTGGGCGCGACGATCGTCTCCTCGCTGCTCTTGGCCACCCTGGTGGCGCGGCCGATCCTGCGGCTCGCCGACGCCGCCGACGCCGTGCGCCTGTCGCGGGCGCGCGCCATCTCGCTGCCGGACCTCGCCGACCGGGAGGACGAGGTGGGGGGCCTTGCCCGGGCGCTGGAGGCGATGACCGATTCGCAGTCCGCCCGCATGGACGCCATCGAACGCTTCGCCGCCGACGT
>CAZZZR010000115.1:0-8079 GCA_964658605.1 uncultured Caulobacter sp.
ATGACCGATGCGGCCATGCCCGGCTTCCTCAAGACCTCGGCCGCCGCCGAGCAGGTGCTGCAGCGCCACGCCGGCCCGCAGGGCGTCGCCGGCGTGGCGGCCACACCGCCGGCGCAGAAGGGTTCTCGCCCGCAAGAGCAGGGCGCGACGCAGCAGCCTCCGACGCCCACTGGTCAGCCGACCGGCGACGCGGCTCCTAAGACCGACGCGCGCCCAGACGAGCCCGCCGGCCTCGCCCAGGCGCGCGAGACGCTGAAGGTGGCGCTCCGCAAGCACAAGGTCGACACGCCGGAGGTCTACGCGGCCCTGGCGACCGTCGGACAGGCGGTGGACTCGCGGATCAAGGCCTACGGCAACGTCAGCCGTACCCCCGCCGCCGCGGTCGAGAACATGCGCAACGACATGTATACGTCGGGCGACGCGCTGCGCCGCCTGACCAAGGACGACAAGAAGCTGAAGGGCACCTTCGGCGAGGCCGACGCCAAGACGCTGTCGGCCTACCACAAGCAGATGGAGGGCGGCGTCCGCTTCATTCCGACCTGGGTCAAGGTGGCGGTCGCCATCGCGCTCGGCATGGGCACGATGGTGGGCTGGAAGCGGATCGTGAAGACCGTGGGCGAGAAGATCGGCAAGACGCACCTGACCTACGGCCAGGGCGCGGCGTCGGAGCTGATGGCGGCCTCCACCATCCTGATGGCGCAGTTGCACGGCGCGCCGGTCTCGACGACCCACATCCTGTCGAGCGGCGTGGCGGGCACGATGGTGGCGAACGGCTCGGGTCTGCAGTGGTCGACCGTGCGCAACATCGCCTCGGCCTGGCTGGTGACGCTGCCCGTGGCGATGGGGATCTCAGGGCTGCTCTACTGGCTGTTCCTGACGGTGATCGGCGCCAAGCCGGTCTGATCGCCGAGGCGTCGCGGGCTTGATCGCGGCGGGGAGGCGGGCTCTACGGCGCGCGTGGAGCTGGCCGTCACCCTCGCGATCGCGTGCGCCGCCGCCGGGATTGCGGCCTTCGCGGGATGGCGCGGCGCGCAGCCCTGGAGACCGCTAAGCGGCCCGCGGCTCCTGCCCTGGCGCTTCCTGATGGTCAGCTTCGCCTTCGTGGCGCTTCTGGCGCTCGTCCATGCGGCGAACCTCGCCGGGCTCGCCACCGGCTCCGGCGCCGGGAGCGCCCGCTGAGCGGCCCAGCCGCGCGATGCCGGCCAGTCCGCCGGACGACAGCAGCCCCACGTCGGCCATGACGAAGGCGATCTGCCAGCGCTGCGGCGCGGCGGCGTAGCGCGGCTCCCAGGCGGGGTCGTACTTGTCCTTGAAGCGGCGCACGCCCCGGAAGTTGTAGAACTCCTCGCCCCGCTCGAACACCAGTCGCCCCACGCGGCTGATCAGGGGCGCCAGCCGCCGGTCCTCCAGCCCCGCCAGCGGGGCCATGCCCAGCGAGAAGGCGGCGTAGCCCGTGCGCTGTCCCCACAGCAGGAGCTCGATGAACAGGTAGTCCATCACGTCCTTGGGCGCCTCGGGATCGTAGCGCATCAGGTCGATGGAGAAGAGGCTCTCGTCGGGCGTGGTCCAGAGCGTCGCGAAGGCGCGGATGCGTCCGTCCAGCCGCACCACCGCAGTCGGAAATTCGCTGACGTAGCGGTCGGTGAACCCGCCCATGGAGAAGGCCTTGTCGCCGCCGGCATGGCTCTTCAGCCAGGCGTCGGAGACGCGCTTCAGCTCAGGGAGAACCGCAGGCACTCCCTCGGGCGCCAGCACCTCGAAAGTCGCGCCGCTCTCGGCGGTCTTGCGCCAGCTGCGGCGCAGGTTGCCCCGCTTGCGCCCCTCTAGCGAGAAGTGCTCCAGAGGCACGATGCCGGTCTCGCCGATCTTCTGGATGGCGAAGCCCAGCTCCACCAGGTCCGGCAGGAGGTCGGGGCCTACGTTGTAGACCGCGGCCCGCGCCGCGTGCGCGTCGGCCAGTTCGCGCAGCCGCCACAGGAGCTCGCGCCGTTCGGACGGATCCCCCACCGGCGGCCCGAGCGCGACCCACGAGCGGCCGCGCACGCCGAACATCAGGAAGCTGCGGCCCGAGTGCGAGAACAGGAACCGCTTGTCGCCGAGGAGCGCCAGCTTGGCGTCGGGCTCGGCGTCGTCCGCCTCGCTGAGGATCTTGCGTACGCGGTGGAAGTCGCAGTCGTCCTCCCCGATCACGTCCGGAGTGGAGGTGGTGGCGAACAGGCGCCACACGCCGACCGCCATGATCAGGAGCGCCGCGCCGGTGACGGCCCGTAGCGCGCGGCTGGCGTCGGTGTCGCCCAGCACCCGCCACCACAGGTCGTCGTAGTCGCGCAGGGACGGGAAGGACCAGAAGGCCACGATCGCCGCCCCCGCCGCGGTCGCCGCCGCCGACAGCAGCCAGCCGGGCGACAGCTCGATCTGCGTCAGCCGTGCGGAGCGGTAGAAGGCGCGGCCGAGGGGGGCGAGGCCCACGCCCACCACGACCAGAACCGCCGTCTCCTCCCACTCGAGACCTTTGAGGATTGCGAGCACGGCGGCCACGAACAGCAGCGCCAGCGTCGCCGCCCACGCCGCGTTCACGCGCCGCGACAGCCCGAACGCCAGCAGCACCAGCAGGAGGCCGATCACCGAGGACAGGAAGTCCGAGGTGTGGATCACGAGCCGCGGCAGCAGCATCGCCAGCCAGTGGAAGCGGTCCGGGTTCACCGGCGTGGCCGACGACGCCAGCAGCATCACTCCGGCCGCCAGCGCCCCCGCGGTGCCGAGACCGGGGGCGAGCTCCAGGGCGGCGGGCTTCAGCTCGCGCGGGATGAGCGTCATGCGGGAGAGGCTACCATGGGGCCAAGCGGAGGACCTTAACGCGCTCCGCTTGCCGCACCGGCTGGGCGGCTTAAGGTGACCGCAGATAACACAGAACCTACAGGGAGGCGATCATGCCGGACTTCGGCGGCGCTCCGGAAGCCGATCTCGACGCCTTCCGAACCGAAACCCGCGCCTGGCTGGAGGCGAACTGCCCGCCTTCCATGCGCACGCCGATGGGCGAGGACGACGCACCCTGGGGCGGTCGCAAGTTCGTGTGGAAAAACCCGGAGGCCAAGCTCTGGCTCGACCGCATGGGTGAGAAGGGCTGGACCGCTCCGACCTGGCCCAAGGAGTACGGCGGCGGCGGCCTGTCGAAGGCGCAGGCGAAGGTGCTCGCGGGCGAGCTGGCGCGGATCAAGGCGCGGCCGGCGCTGATGAGCTTCGGCGTCTGGATGCTGGGGCCGGTTCTCCTGGAGGAGGCCTCCGAAGAGCAGAAGCGTGAACACCTGCCCAAGATCGTGCGCGGCGAGATCCGCTGGTGCCAGGGCTATTCCGAGCCGGGCGCAGGCTCAGACCTCGCCGCGCTTCAGACCAAGGCCGAAGACAGGGGCGACCACTTCCTCGTCAACGGCCAGAAGGTGTGGACCTCCTACGCCGACGAGGCGGACTGGATCTTCTGCCTCGTGCGCACCGATCCGACCAAGAAGCACGAGGGCATCAGCTTCGTGCTGTTCGACATGACCACGCCCGGCGTCGAGGCGCGGCCGATCAAGCTGATATCGGGCTCCTCGCCCTTCTGCGAGACCTTCTTCACCGACGTGAAGGTGCCAAAGGCCAACCTCGTGGGCGGGCTGAACCGCGGCTGGACCATCGCGAAGAAGCTTCTGCAGCACGAGCGGCAGAACATCTCCGCGGGCGGCTTCGGCGGTGGCTCGGGCGCGGAGATCGAGGAGATCGCCAAACACTACGTTGGCGTCGACGACCAGGGCCGCCTGGCGGACGGCGACCTGCGCGGCCGCATCGCCGCGCACAAGATGAACGCCCGCGCCTTCGCGCTGACGGTGCGCCGGGTGGAGGCGGAGGCCAAGGCGGGCATGGGGCTAGGCCCCGCCGCCTCGATCCTGAAATACGCCGCCGCCACGCTGAACCAGCAGAAGTTCGAGCTGATGGTGGAGGCCATGGGCTTCCAGGGGCTCGGCTGGGAGGGTGAGGGCTACTCCGACGCCGAGACCCGCGCGACCCGCGGCTGGCTCCGCAGCAAGGGCAACTCCATCGAAGGCGGCACCAGCGAGATCAACCTCAACGTCGTCGCCAAGCGCGTGCTGGGGCTGCTGGATCATCAGTGAGTCTTGCGGTCCGCAGCGCTATAGCACATGATAATCACATGATCATGTGCGGAGGTTGTCGTGCGGACTGAGCGACTCACGATCCTTGTGTCTCCAGAGGAGAAGGCGGCGATCACCGCAAGGGCTCGGGAGCTGGGTTTGAGCGTGGGAGAAACCCTGCGCTTCGCCTTCCAGGCGGCTGGGCACACCTCGGCGGACGACGCCGTTCTGGAAGCGTTCATAGCCGATATCGAACGGACGATGGAGCAGACGCAGGCCCGGATCGATGCGGCGTTGGCGTCCACCGAGGCGGTGCTGGCGGAATTGCGTTCCGCCCGCGCGCCGGCGATGGCGGCGTGAGCTTCGCCGACCGGCTCTTCGGCCTTGCGAAGGGCAGCCTTCTCCTGTCCGAAAGCGTCGATCGGCTTGTGACGAGCGTGAACGAACTTGGGAAGGAAGTGAGGGAGCACGACAGGCGGCTCGTCCGAATCGAAACCCTGCTCGAGTTCGGTATACGGCGACCCAGCCCGCAAAGGCTCACTGACGAATGAGCCGTCCCACCCTCGAGTTCTGGTACGACTTCGCCTCGACCTACAGCTATCCGGCGGCCATGACGGTTGCGCGGCGGGCCGCGGACGCGGGGGTCGCGGTCGCCTGGAGGCCGTTCCTCCTCGGGCCGCTGTTCCACGCGCAGCAAGGCATCGCCGACAGCCCCTTCAACCTGCACAAGGAGAAGGGCGCCTGGATGTGGCGCGACCTTGGCCGCGCCTGCGAGCGCGCCACCCTTCCGCTGAAGCGGCCCACCGTTTTCCCCCGCAACTCGCTCTACGCCGCCCGCGCGGCGCTGGCGTGCGAGGCTGACGGGCTGGACGTCGCCGCCTTCAGCCGCGCGGTGTTCGACGCCAACTTCGCCCGCGACCAGGACATCTCGGATGTCGGGCGGCTGGGCGAGATCTGCGCGGAGATCGACTATCCCGGCGGCGAGGTGATGGCGCGCGCCGCGACCGACCCGATCAAGCAGGCGCTCAAGGACCAAACCGCTGCGGCGATGGCCAAGGGCCTGTTCGGCGCCCCGAGCTTCGTGGCGGGCGACGGCGAACTGTTCTGGGGCTTTGACCGGATGGAGGAGGCGCTGGCGTACGCCGCCTCCATCCAAAGACAAGACGCATAGGGAAGAGACCGTCATGGCCGTGCTGACCGAAGAACAGACCATGCTGCGCGACGGGGCCCGCGAGTGGGTCTCCGCCCGCGCGCCGGTGGCGGCGCTGCGCAGGCTGCGGGACGCCAAGGCCGGCGACGGCTTCGATCCCGCGCTGTGGAGGGAGATGGGCGAGCTGGGATGGGCGGGGGTGGTCGTGCCCGAGGCGCACGGCGGCTCCGCCTTCGGTTACGCCGGCCTGGGACTGGTGCTGGAGGAAACCGGGCGCACGCTGACGGCCTCGCCGCTGCTCTCCACCGGCCTGATCGGCGCCGCGGCCCTGACGCTGGGCGGGAACGAGGCGCAGCAGGGCGAATGGCTGCCGAAGATCGCCGCCGGCGAGGCGGTCGTCGCGCTCGCGCTGGAGGAGACCGCCCACCACGCCCCCGCGCGCACCGCGCTGAAGGCGGACAAGCACATGAGCGGGTTCACCCTGGAGGGCAAGAAGACCTTCGTGCTCGACGGGATGGAGGCCGATGTCCTGATCGTGCCCGCCCGCACCACGGGGGCGCCGGGCGACGAGGCCGGGATCACGCTGTTCCTTGTCACGGCCGATGCCGCCGGCGTCACGCGGAGCCGGCTGGAAACCATCGACAGCCGGGGTGCGGCGGAGATCGCCTTCGCCGGCGTGCAGGTGGGCGAGGACGCCGTGCTGAGCGAGGTCGACGGCGGCTTCGCGCTCCTGGACCGCGTCCTCGACCGGGCGCGGGCCGGGGCCGCGGCGGAGATGCTGGGCGCGGCGACCCAGGCGTTCGAAACCACGCTCGACTATCTGAAGACACGCAATCAGTTCGGCCAGCTCATCGGCGGTTTCCAGGCCCTGCAGCACCGCGCCGCCAAGATGTTCACCGACCTCGAGACCACCCGCTCGGCCGTCGAGGCGGCGCTGGAGGCGATCGACCGTGCCGACGCCTCGGGCCAGGAGGGGGACGTGCGCGCTGCCTGCTCGCTCGCCAAGGCGCTTGCGGGCGAGACGCTGCACAAGGTCTCCAACGAGATGGTGCAGATGCACGGCGGCATCGGCATGACCGACGCCCATGACTCCGGCCTCTACCTGAAGCGCGCGCGGGTGGTGGAGGCGGCATACGGCTCGCAGAGCTTCCACCGCGACCGCTTCGCGCGGCTCGTGGGGTTCTGAAGCCGGGGCCGTGCGCTCAGGCGGCCATGTCGCCCGTGCGCCGCATCCGCCAGAAGCGCAGCGTGCGCTGGGCGGTCTCCCGCGAAAGCTCGGTGTAGCGCCGCTGGTAGTCCTCGACGCGCGTCCGCGAGCGGTTCTCGGTGATGAGCACGGCCACGGTGTAGAACAGCGCACTGTCGTAGTCGGCGGCGCGGCAGATGATCGCCAGGGCGTCCAGGTCCTGGCGCTCCAGGATGCGTCTGACGGTCGTGAAGTCGACGTCGGCCGCGGCGGCGAGCGCCACCAGGAAGCGCGTCTTCTGGTTGTGGCGCAGGAAACCCGCGAGTACGCCCGGAGCGAGCCCGCCCTCCGCCTTCATCGACGCCGCCACGTGTCGCTCGGCGTCGGCGTAGTCGTCGGGGAGCGCACCGTCGCGGGTCGCCAGACGGTTTCGCCCGGCCGACAGCGCGGCGTCCAGCGCGGCGGGGTCCATCGCCTCGTTGCGGGCGGCGATCCGCTCGCGGAGGCGCTGTTCGACCACGAAATACATCTCGTTGAGGAGGTCCGGCGGCAGGTGCTTGCGGTTCACCACCGCCGCGTGGAGGGCGGGCGCGGCTTGGGCCCGGTCCACGACCTTCTCGTAGCCCTCGCGCGAGATCGGCGCCTCGGCGTTCTGCAGCAGCACGTTCAGCGTGGCGTCGTCGCCGCGGTCGACGATGACGTCGCTGACCGCCTCGGTCAGGTCGTCGCGGCCGGAGACCAGACGCAGGTGCTCCTGCCCCTGGGTGCGCACCACGTCGAGCAGGTCGTCCTGCGTGAAGGCGTGACAGCGCGTGAGCAGGGGCGCCGCCACCTTGATCTGGTCCTTGGCGAGGCTCAGCGCGAGCCGGCGCGGCGCATGGGCGGCCGGGGCGAGGCGGGCGGCGAGCTCGGCCCGCACCTCCGCCTCCATCTCGGCGGCGAGGCCCGAGAGCACGTCGTCGAACACGTGGCTCACGGCCGCGCGGCCCGTGTCCGGCGTGGCGAGGAAGAGGTCGGTGACGCTCCGAAGCACCTCGCGACGCTTGTCGCTGGACGACTCCTTGGAGAGGGCGATCAGGGCGTCGAGTTGGGAGGCGGACATGGCGCAGGCGGGTCCGTCAGTTGGCGCCGGCGGCGGCGAGACGCGCGGCGTTCACGGCGTTGCGGGCGGCCGCGTTCGCCGCTCGGCTGGGCGTGGGCTCGGCGGTCGCGGGCTCGGTGAGGTCGGCGGTCTGGGCGAAGAACTGCGGCGGGATCGGCGCGGGATCCGGCTGCATCCCGTACTCGCGGTGCACGGAGTAGAGCCGCGCATGCTGCGTGGAGGCTGCGGGGGCCGCAGCGGCGAGCGGCCCGCTCAGGGCGGTGGACGCCGGCGGCGGGGTCCCGGGCGTCGGCGCGGCGAAGTAGGGGAGGGGCGGCGCGGCGGGCGACGCGAGGGGCGCCGCGAACTGCGGGCGGACCGTCGCCGCGGTCGCGTTCGGCGCGGCGGCCGTCGAAGCGGCGGCGACGTAGGCGGGCGCCGCATACCGCGGAGGCGGAAGGACGGCGACGGCCCGGTGGAACGGCGCTCTTCCCCGGCCGGGCTTGCGGGCGGGCGCGCCGTAGGGCCGCTCGTCCGC
>CAZZZR010000116.1:0-1096 GCA_964658605.1 uncultured Caulobacter sp.
AACGCCGCTCCGCCGGAACATCGGGCATCTGCCGAGCGGCTGGGCGCTAAGCGGGCGGCCCTCACGAGCCAAGCGGCTTCCTCAAAGTCCGGCTGAGCAGTAACTACACCGCATGCCGACGATGGATGTACCCAGCCACCCCCTGCGTCTGTTGATTGTCGACGACGAGCCGCAGGCGCTCCGGCGCCTGGAGCAGTGCCTCGTCGGCCTGCCGGACGTCGAGGTGGTCGGCTCCGCAGGCGACGGGGACGCAGCCGTCGACGAGGCCCGCCGGTTGAAGCCGGATCTTGTCATCCTCGACGTGGAGATGCCTGGGCGGAGCGGCATTGCGGTCGCCTCCTCGCTCAATCCCGCCGACGGCACGGAGATCATCATCCACTCGGCGTTCGACCGGTACGCGGCCTCCGCCTTCGAGATCGAGGCGCTCGACTACCTGGTGAAGCCGCTCCGGCCTGAGCGGCTGCGGCAGGCGCTGGACCGGGCGAGACGGCGGCGCGCCGAGCGGTCCGCTCACGCCTGCCTGCGCGAGGCCAAGCAGAGCACGGGCCAAGCGGTCGTGCACGTGCCGGACAGGAACGGCGGTTATGACGTGCCCGCCTCGGATCTGATCTGGATCGAGGCGGCGCGAGACTACGCGCTGCTGCACACAGGAACACGCAGCCACATGGTGCGGGCCACCATGGCGGAACTCGCCGAGCGCCTCCCCGAAGGCTTCTTGAGGGTCCATCGCTCGGCGATCGTCTCCCTGTCGCGGGTGCGTCGCTGGGGGCTGCCCCTGAGGGGCGTGCACAGCCTGATCCTCTCCGACGGCGCCGAGGTGGGCGTGGGGCCGAGCTACGTCGCCGAGGCGAGGATGGCGCTCCGATCGCTCGGCGGCTAAGTGGGCGTCAGTCGAGCTTAGGGCCTGACCGGAGTCAGCGGCAGCCTCACCGTCGCCTCGAAACCCGCGCCTCTTTCCCGTCGGCCGGCGTCCAGCCCTGCCGCGCGGCCGTGCAACGTGGACAGCCGCTCGGCCACGACGCGGAGCCCGAGCCCGCCCTCGCCCGCGTCGCGGCCGGCTGCGGCCTCTGCGCCGTCGTCCCGCACGCTGAGCCAG
>CAZZZR010000116.1:1106-8078 GCA_964658605.1 uncultured Caulobacter sp.
TTCGCAGCGATGGCGATCGTGACCGGGGCCTTGGACGTCGCCACCGCGTGCTTCACCGCGTTCTCGACCAGCGGCTGGAGGATGAAATTCGGGACGGACGCGTCGGCCAGCCCCGCCTCGCAGTCGTAGGTGACGTTGAGCCGGTCTCCGAAGCGGACCGCCTCGACGTCGAGATAGGCGCGGGCCATGTCGATCTCGGCGGCCAGCGGCACCTGCTCTTCGGCCTCGTTCTCGAGGACGATCTCCAGGAAAGCGAAAAGGCGCGTGACCGCCTCCTCGACGGCGACGGTCTGGCCGTCGCGCGCCAGCGCGGCCACCGAGTTCAACGTGTTGGAGAGGAAGTGCGGGTTCAGCTGCAGCCGCAGCACCAGGAGCCGCATCGCCGTCAGCTCGCGTTCCCGCGTCTGCAGCGCGCGGGCGAAGGCCAGCAGCCAAACCAGCGCCGACTGGAACACGAAGATCATGGTCAGGTAGGCGCTCTGCAGCCTCAGGCGCGCGAAGCGGGGCCCCTGCCAGGTCACGAACGGGGACTCGCCATGCGCATAAGCCCGCCCAAACACGTCGACGACGAACAGCGCCAGACCGCACGGCACGGCCACCGCGAGCATGCGCAGGAGCGAGAACCGCGAGACGTTGCGGGCTGCGCGCGCCATCACCGGCTCGACCGCGAGTGAGAGGAGGAAGCCGAAAAGGTAGGTGGCCGCGACCCGGACCGGAGTCGCCAGGGTCCAGCCGCCCACCGCGGAGACCGAGAAGTCGACCGCCGCCGCGCTGAGCCACAGCCACAGCATGAGCCGACGCATGGTCAGGCGCAGGAGGGCCGAGGACCATCCGGCGCCATCGTCGCCTTTGCGATCCGGCAGAGGGTCCGACACGTCCATGCGCCTCCACGCGAGCGTCCGACATCGCGGTACGGGAACGTCGTTGGGCGCTCTCCGGACGGCTGCGCGCGATGCCGAAATGAGCCGGAACGGATGGAGAGCACGAGTTCGCTCGTCGCATCAACGCCACGCCTGTCGCTAACGGTCGGCTTGCCGATCGAGGCCGCGCCGATCAGCCGGGCGCAGGGAAGGCGACGCACCCGGCGTCCCTTGATTATCTACGCGCCGGCGGCGGCTAGGTAGCGCCCCCGCGGTGGTTTCTGCTCACGCCGCGGGTGGTTGGTGCACGCGGGGCAGGGCTCGGGCCTGGTCTTCGTCGTGGTGACCGCGGATGGCGAGACCATCTTCCGCGCCTCCGCCACCTTCCGGGCGCGGAGCTAGGCGCTCGCCGACGCGTCCTGCTGGAATTGGGCCTGGGAGGTCGCGACCTCCGCCTTCAGCCAACCGGCAAAGGCTGAGACGGGGCGGCGGTCCACTTGGCGGCGGTCAGCGTAGATCAGACGATACTGCTGCCCGATGGGTGCGCGCAGGGCCAGCTGCGGCAGGAGCCGGCCGTCGCGCAGAAAACGCTCGGCCGCCAGTGGCACCGCCAGCGCCAGGCCCAGTCCGTTGGCGGCCGCCTCGTACATGGCGTGCAGGGTAGGAAAGGCGGGCCCGCGCGGGCCGCCGCCGCCCGTACGTCCCACCCGCTCCAGCCACCGCGTCCACAGGGCGGGGGAGCCGGTGGTGGAGAGGAGCAGGTGCCCGGCGAGCTCGTCCAGTCGCGCGGGGGGCGCCCCCCCGTCGGCCATCCGGGGCGCGGAGACGACGATGGCGTCCAGGTCGAGCAGCACTTCGGAGGGCAGGTCGGCGGGCGCCTGGTCGCCGCCGCAGATGGCCACGTCGGCCCGGCCGGCGCGCAGGGCGTCCAGCCCCTGCTCGATGCCGAGGTCGAGCTCAACGCCGCGTTCGCGCACCGCCTGCAGCCGCGGCATCAGCCAGCCAACCGCGAGCGAGTGCGAAGCCGTCAGCCGCACGCGGGCGTCGCTGGAGCGCAGCTCGCGGGTCGCGCGGCGGATCGCGTCGAGCGCGGGCGCGATCTCGTCCAGATACCGCGCGCCGGCCTCGGAGAGCTGCGGGCGCGGGCCGGAACGGTCGAACATCGGCGTGCCGACGAAGCTCTCCAGCTGCTGCACCCGCCGCGACAGGGCGGAGGGGCTGAGGGCGAGCGAGGCGGCGGCCTGGCGGAAGCTGGGCGAGCGCGCCGCGATCAGGAAGGCCTCGACGGCTTCCAGCGGGGGTGTCTGTCGCAGCATGGTCGGAACCTCAGCGCGGCGCGATCCTAGCGGCGGTGGATCACAGTTTTCCGACGCTCAGAGTCCGCCCGCTCCGGCCACGTTGCCTGCGGCGCAACGCCAATTGCGCGCGGAGCGCTTCGCGGGCGACCGGGGCTGCGGCAAGGCCCCTCCATGCGCATCGTCCTCATCGCCGACACCCATCTGGCCGCGGAGGCCCAGGCGTTCGGGCGCAACCTCGATGCGGCGACGGCCCGCATCGCGCAGCTGCAGCCCGCGCTGGTGATCCACCTGGGCGACGTCACCGCCGACGGCGTCAAGGACCCGGCGCAGTTCGCCTACGCCAAGGCGCGGCTGGCGGCGCTCGCGGCTCCCCTGCTGGTCGTACCGGGCAACCATGACGTCGGCGACTGCCCGCCGGGCGGAGGCGTCAAGGAGCCCGCGCTTGACCTCGCCCGCCTGGCCGCCTTCCGCGCCGCCTTCGGCCCCGACCGTTGGAGCCTGCGAGTCGAGGGCTGGCTGCTGGTCGGGGTAAACTCCCAGCTGTTCGACTCCCACGCCGAGGAGGAGGCCGAGCAGGCCGCCTGGCTAGCGGAGGTGCTGCGGGAGGGGGAGGAGCCGGTAGCGCTGTTCCTGCACAAGCCGCTGTTCCGTGACGACCCGGCGGACAACCCCGCGCACGGCCGGTATGCGCCGGTCGGTCCGCGCACCCGCCTGTTGGAGCGGCTCGCCCGCCGCGACGTCCGCCTCGTCGCCAGCGGCCATGTCCACCAGAGCCGGCGTATCGAGGATGTTCGCACCCTGCGTCTGTGGGCGCCCTCCACCGCCGTCGTGTTCCCGGACTCGATCCAGGAGCGCATCGGGCGCAAGGCGTGCGGGATCACGGTGCTCGACCTGGGCGCCGACGGCGTGCGCGTCGCCTTCGAGACGCCGGAGGACATGCGAGACCACGATCTCCTCGACCATCCGGAGGTCTATCCGCAGGTCGCCGTCCTGCGAGCCCGCCTGTGAGTCCGACGTCGCCCCGCGCCCTTTACATGCTGGGCGTGCTGTTGGCTGCCTATGTGCTGGCCTTCGTCGACCGGCAGCTCCTCAACCTCCTGGTCGAGCCGCTGAAGCGGAACCTGCACCTCAGCGACCTGCAGGTCAGCCTGCTGCAGGGACCCGCCTTCGCCCTGTTCCTGGCGCTCGCGGGGCTGCCGATTGGGGGCCTGGTGGATGCGCGGCGGCGGGTGGGCGTCTTGGGCGCGGGCGTCGGGGTGTGGAGCCTGGCCACCGCCGCGTGCGGGATCGCGCCCGGCTTCCTGCCGCTGCTGCTGGCGCGGATCGGCGTCGGGGCGGGGGAGGCGGCCATGACGCCCACCGCCTACTCCCTGATCGGCGACCTGTTCTCCCGGCGGCGGACGGGGGCGGCCATCGGCGTCTACAGCATGGGTCCCTACGTCGGGGGAGGGCTGGCCCTGATCGGCGGCGGCTCCCTCCTGGCCGCCCTGCCAAAGGGCGGCGTGGACCTGCCGCTGCTGGGTGCGACCCCGGCGTGGCGGGCGGCCTTCCTGACCGTCGGAGCCCTGGGCCTGCCGATGGCCGTGTGGGTCGCGAGCCTGCGCGAGCCCGCCCGCCGGGGAGGCGGGGACTCCGCGCCTGGACGGCGGGAAACCGCGACCTTCTTCCGGGCGCGGGGCGGGGCGATCGCGGGCGTAAACGCGGCCGTGGTGTTCGCCGCCATGACCACCTACGCCCTCTCCGCCTGGGTCCCCAGCGCCCTGATCCGCCGCTTCGTCATGTCGCCCGCGGAGGCCGGGCGGGGGTTCGGGCTCGTCGTGCTGGTCGCCGGGATGGCGGGCGCTCTGTCTGCGGGGCTTCTGGGCGACGCCCTGCGACGGCGCGGCATGGCGGACGGGCGGCTGCGGCTGTTGGCGGGCGCCGCCGTCCTCGCCGTCCCGCTGGCGGCGACGGCGCCCGTGGCGGCCACGCCCACCCTGGCGCTCAGACTGCTCGCGCCCCTGGTCTACCTCGTCACCTTGGCGGTGAGCTGCGGGCCGGCGCTGCTGCAGGAGATCACGCCCAACCGGCTGCGGGGGGTGCAGCACGCGCTGGCGGTGCTGGCGGTCAACCTGTTCGGGCTTGGACTCGGGCCGCCGCTGGTGGCGCTGGTCACCGACCAAGGCCTGCACGACGAACGCCAGCTGGGAACGGCCTTGGCCATGATCACGCCCGTGATGTTGGCCCTGGCGGCGGCGGTCGCCATGCTCGCCACCCCCGCCTACCGCCGCGCCGTCGCCGCGCAGCACTGAGCGCAGGCGACAGCGCTCGGCGTTGCGCCCGCTGCAACGGCCGTCGCGACCTGGGCGCTAACGCCGCGACGGACGGTCCCGCTACCCGACTTGAGGCGCTCGAGGCGCGGGGGAAAGACGCGATGAGCAAGGCTTTCGGCGTTACGGTGATGGGAGCCGCGCTCGCCGCCGCGGTCGGTCCCGCCCTCGCGCAGATCGAGGCGCCCACCGTGGACGAGGTGGTCGTCGTGGGCTCGCGTGCGCCGCCCAGGCTGGCGACCGAATCCGCCGCGCCTGTGGACGTGATCTCCGGGGAGATGCTGCGGGCGCAGGGTTTCACCGACATCAACCGGGCGCTGGCCTTCATCACGCCCTCGTTCGACTTCCCGCGCGGCGCCACCGCCCCCTCCGCGGCCAACACCCGCGCCGCCACCCTGAACGGCCTCGCTCCTGACCAAGTGCTGGTGCTGGTGAACGGCAAGCGCTGGCACAGCTCCTCGGTCATCAACTTCAACAATGTGTTCGGGCGGGGCTCCACGCCGACCGACCTCGGAGCCATCCCCCTCTCGGCCGTCGCCCGGATCGAGGTGCTGCGCGACGGGGCCGCCGCCCAGTACGGTTCGGACGCCATCGCCGGCGTCATCAACATCGTGCTGCGCTCGGACCTTGAGGGCGCAGCCTCGGTGCAGAGCGGGGCGACCGAGGCCGGCGACGGCCAGAACACCACCGCCTCGCTCAGCAAGGGGTTCGCGCTCGGCGACCGCGGCCGCATCACGGTCACCGGCGAGGCGAGATACCGCAACGACACCAATCGGGCGCAGATCGACAGCCGCTACGGCCGCGTCACCAACCAGCAGGGCGACCCGGACTCCCTCGACCTCTCCGGCGCGCTTAACGGCCAATACCGTCTTGGGGCGGGCGTCGAGCTCTACGGCGACCTGGTCTACGACCACAGGCGATCGGTCAGCCCCGCGCAGTATCGCGCCCCCGCCATCTCGCCCGTGCTCTACCCGCAGGGCTTCATCCCCCACGCGCACGTAGACCTGGACGACGTGGGCGGCACGCTCGGCCTGCGCGGCGCGGCCGGCGGCTGGAGCTGGGACCTCAGCGACACCCCGGGCTACACCGCCGCCGACTTTGAGGTGCGCGACACCGCCAACACTAGCCTGGGAAAGGCCAGCCCCACGCGGTTCGACGCGGGTGGGACCCGGTACCTGCAGAACGTGCTGGACCTGACGGTCTCGCGGCCGTTCGCCGTGCTGGCGGGGGCGAACCTCGCCTTCGGCCTTTCCCATCGCTACGAGCGCTTCCAGATCCGCGCCGGTGAGCCCGGCTCGTACACCGGCGCGGGCGCGCAGGGCTTCCCCGGCTTCAACCCGCCCACCCCGGTCGACGCCGACCGCAACTCCGAGGCGGTGTTCGCCGAGGGCGAGCTGAGGCCGATCGCCGCGCTGACGCTGGGGGCGGCGGTGCGATACGAGCACTACGGTGACTTCGGCGACGCCACCTCCGGCAAGCTGAGCGTGTTCTACAAGCCGCAGCCTTTCGTGGCCTTCCGCGCCACTGCCTCCACGGGCTTCCGGGCGCCGTCGCTGCAGCAGCGGTTCTTCTCCACCGTCACCAGCCAATCGACCAACGGGGTGCTGGTGAATGTGGGCACCTTCGCGGTCGCCGACCCGGTGGCGCAGGCGCTGGGTGCGACGCCGCTTAAAGCGGAGACCTCGCGCAACGTCTCGGGCGGGATCGTGCTGACGCCAGCGCCGGGGTTGAGCTTCACCGCCGACGTCTTCCACATTGACATCGATGACCGCATCGCGCTGAGCGAGACCCTCTCGGGCGCCGCCGTCGCGGCGGTGCTGAAGCGGGCGGGGATCACCAACGCCAGTTCGGCCCGTTTCTTCACCAACGCCGCCGACACCGCCACCGACGGCTACGAGCTGACCGCCAACTGGCGGGGCGAGATCGGCGGCGGCGCGCGGCTGGACGCGACGGCGGGTTACACCGCGGTCGACACGGACGTGACGAGCCTAAAGCCGAACCCCGTGCTCCCGTCGCTGCCGCTGCTGGCTACCGCCTCCATCGACCTCCTGACCAAGGCGACGCCGCGCAACAAGGCCACCCTGGCGACGCGGCTGGAGTGGCGCGCCTGGACGTTGTCCGCCGACCTCGCCCGCTTCGGCCCCTTCCGCGCCATCCAGGTGCTGCGCGAGCAGACCTACGGAGCGGTGACGACCCTGGACCTGAACCTGGATTACGCCTTCAGCCGCCGCCTGAGCGTAGGCTTCGGCGTCCTCAACGTCAGCGACGCCTACCCCGACATGATCGCCGACCGCGCCGTCACCCAGGGCGGCTCCATCGCCTACCCGGAGGTGGGCGGGATCGGCACGAACGGACGCGAATACTATGGACGCCTCGTATCTAAATTCTGAGGGAGGCGGCTCCGCGCCTCGAGCGGCCGCTGACCTTCCTCCACTTTCCGGACGTTCCCGCCGCTCGGCCACTTGTCTGCGTTGGGGTGGCATGAAGGGCAGCAGCATGGGCGGA
>CAZZZR010000117.1:0-2638 GCA_964658605.1 uncultured Caulobacter sp.
GCCTCGACCGTGCAGACGAAATAGGTCGCGCGCGGCGGGACGATCTTCTCCTCGCCGGTGATGAGGGCGACGGCGCGGGCGCCGCGGAGCTTGACGATCCGGTCGTAGATCTCCCGCGCCAGAAGCCGCAGCGGCAGGCCGATCATGCCCGACGCGTGGCCGAGCATCCGCTCGACGGCGTAGTGCGTCTTGCCCGTGTTCGTCGGGCCGAGCACGGCGATCACACGGGCAGGCGCACGGCCCGCGGGGCGGTCGGACATGGTCCCAACATGGTCACGCCGGGAGGGGCGGGCAAGCGAAGCCGCGGATGTCGCGCGGGGTGATCGGCGCCGGCCCCGTCGAAGCCTGCGAAGCTGGAGGGCTCCGCTCGAGCCCGCGGAGATGTTAACGCGGTTCCCGCTGCCTCGGAACGCAGGCGGAACGAAGCGTCACCGAATCAGCGACGCGGCGCCTATCCCGATTCGTTCACCGCTACCCATTGTGCACCGAGTCGCGCCGCGCCCATAGGCCGTTCACCCCGCCGGGCAGCGCGCGCTCACCCGCGTCGCCGCAATCGAGGCGTTCAGCGGAAGGCTGAGGCCGCCGAGGTCGGGCCGCACGACCCCCTTGAAGGTGAAGCTGGTGGGTCCGTAGACGCCCCTCAGCGCCACGTCGGCCTTGTCGCCCTTCTTGCGGTTCACGCACTGGCCCTCGAACCGGGCCTTGCCGTCGGCCACCTCGCGCACGGGGTAGGTGCAGTCGTAGTGGCGGTTGGAGGGGCCCTGCAGCACCTTGTCGACATCGGCGGGGGTGATGCAGCGCATCTCCGTCTTGGACGAGAACAGGAAGGACGTGTCGTAGCGCCAGTATCCTGGCAACGGCGCGTCGGCCGTGCGGGTGCCCGCCGTCGCGCCCGCGGCGGCGAGCCCGGCTAGGGCTGCGGAGACGAGGGCGGCCAGGCGGCGCTTCATGGGGACTCTCGGGCGGCGGAGCGGGCCGTAGGGCGATCGGCTCGCCTTGACGCTCCAGGGGTGTGGCGGATATATGCCCGCCTCCCGCGTGCGGAAGCCTCTTCCGCGCGACGATCCCTCATTTCCGCGGCCTTATCCCGGCCGCCGCTGAAGAACGGTTCCCGCCATGTCGCGCCGCTGCGAACTCACCGGGGTCGGCCCGATGGTCGGCCACAACGTCAGCCACTCCAACATCAAGACCAAGCGCCGCTTCCTGCCGTCGCTGGCCGAGGTGACGCTGGCGTCCGAGGCGCTGGGCCAGTCGTTCCGCCTGAAGGTCACCAACGCGGCCCTGCGCACGCTGGACTTCAAGGGCGGCCTCGACCCCGTGCTGGTGAACAGCAAGGACGAGAACCTCTCGCCCCGCGCGCTGAAGATCAAGAAGCAGGTCAAGGCCAAGCTCGCCGCGGCGCCCGCCGAGGCCTGAGCCTCCCGACTTGGTTCCGAACGAGGCCTCGCCCGCGCGAGGCCTTTTTCGTGCGCGCTCAGCGGTTCGCCGGGTAGCCGCGTTCGACCAAGAGGTGCGGGCCCGCGTCGGCGAGGTCGGTGCAGCCGGTGAGCGACATGGCGACCTTCAGCTCGCCGCGCACGACGCCCAGCATCTTCGCCACCTGCGCCTCGCCGCCGGAAGCCAGCGCAAACGCCCAGGCCCGGCCCAGGAGCACGCCCCTGGCCCCCAGCGCCAGGCCCTTCAGCACGTCCAGCCCCGAACGCACGCCGCCGTCCATCAGGACGGTCGTGTCGCCGCCCACCGCCTGAACGATCGGCGGCAGCGCGGCGGCGCCGGACAGCACGCCGTCCAGCTGGCGGCCGCCGTGGTTGGACACCACGATCCCGTCCGCGCCGGCCCGCACCGCCTCGCGCGCGTCCTCAGGATCCAGCACGCCCTTGATCACGATGGGACCATCCCAGCGCTCGCGTACCCAGGCGATGTCCGCCCAGGTGAGGCTCTGGTCGAAGTTCCTGCCCACCCATCCCTGGAAGTCGTTCAGGCCCTTGGCGTCCGGCATGGCGGCGACGACGTTGCCGAAGGTATGCGGCCTGCCGCCGACCCCCACGTCCCGCAGCCAGTCGACCCGAGAGGCGGTCGCGAGCGCGCGCGCCGCCCGGCGCAGCGGCGACGCCGATCCTGAGAGCCCGTTGCGCACGTCGCGGTAGCGGGCGCCCGGAAGCGGCAGGTCCACGGTGAACACCAGCACGGGCGAGCCTACGGCCTTCGCCCGGGCCAGCAACTCGGCCATGTAGCCGCGGTCTTTCAGCATGTAGAGCTGGAACCAGGGCGGCGTCCCGGCTCCCTGCGCCACCTCCTCCAGCCCGCAGATCGAGACGGTGGAGAGGGTGAACGGCAGGCCGAAGCTCTTGGCCGCCCGCGCCGCCTGCACCTCGCCCCGCCGGGCGTACATGCCGGCCATGCCGATGGGGCCCAGGATGACCGGCATGGCCAAGTCCTGGCCGAACAGACGCGTCGCCGTGGTCAGTTTCGACACGTCCCGCATCACCCGCTGGCGCAGGGCGATGGCGTTCAGGTCGGCGACGTTGGCCGCCAGCGTGGTCTCGGCGTAGGAGCCGCCGTCGATGTAGTCGAACAGCATCCGCGGCAGCCGGCGCCGCGCCGCCTCGCGGAAGTCGGTGACGGAGGCGGGGGTCAT
>CAZZZR010000117.1:2738-8040 GCA_964658605.1 uncultured Caulobacter sp.
CAGCGTGCGCTGGAAGCCGGCGAAGTTGTTGTCGCTGACGAGGTACAGCCGCCAGCCGCCGTGGGGGCCGGGCACGGCGGCGATCCCCTCCATGTTGTCGCGCGTCAACGGGCGGTCGAGCACGGCCAGCCGTCGCGCCGTCCATGGGCCGCGGCCGTCCGGCGTGGCGGGCTGGAGGTAGGCGATCGTCGCACGCCAGCCGGTGAGCACGCCGACGGTGCGGTAGACGGCGACGAAGCCCGGCCCCGCCGCGTCCAGCCCCGTCAGCTTGAAGCCCTTGAAGGGACTGGTGGGCATCACGCTGACGCAGGCGTCCGTCTCCTTCACCGGGGCGATGCGGCAGCGCCAGATCTCCCCGTCCTCCGCGCCCTCGTAGAGCGCGCCGTCCTTGTAGGCCAAGGCCTCCAGCCCGAGGTCGCGGTCGCGGCGCTTCATGTCGGGCGAGATCGCCAGCCGCACGCCCGGGCCGCCGCCGGGCGGGTAGCGCAGCACGCGGTGCTCCTGCTCGAAGCTGACCGCGTAGCCGCCGTCGGGCAGAGCGGTGATGTCCTCGGCGTCGGCCTCGACCTTGGACTGCAACGCCTGGCCGCTCTCGTCGACCATGCGCTGGATGGTGGGCTGCGCGACGCCCGCCAGCCGCCCCTGCGCGTCGAGCAGGATGCGGCCGCGCACCAGGTCGCCCTCGTCGGTCTGCGACATGAAGCGGCCGTCGTCCTCCACGTCCAGGCCCGAGAGGCCGCCGAAGCTGGAGGTGCCGCGCGCGGTCAGCGAGAAGCCGCCCGCCCAGGTCAGCTCGCCTACGGTGGTGCGCGCGGGCCGGTCGGGATCGAGCGCCAGCGGCTTGGCGACGATCTGGAACGGGGAGGGGCGGGGGATCGCCGCGGGCCCGGCCGGGCGCGCGCCGCAGCTGGCCACGGCGACCACCACCGCGAACCCGACCAGCCGCTCCAGCGCGCTCATGCGGAGACGCGCACGGCGCGGGACGCCAGGCGCGAACGGCCGCCCGACAGGCGCAGCGGTCCGGCCGCGGCGGGGGAGACGGCTTGCCGAGGCTCCTCGTCGAACAGCTCGGCCAGCCGCTCGGTGATCGCGCCGCCCAGTTGCTCCACGTCCACGATGGTGACGGCGCGGCGGTAGTAGCGGGTCACGTCGTGGCCGATGCCGATGGCGGAGAGCTCGACCGGCGAGCCGGTCTCGATCTGCGCGATCACCTCGCGCAGGTGGCGCTCCAGATAGTGGCCGTTGTTCACGCTCAGGGTGGAGTCGTCCACCGGCGCGCCGTCGGAGATCACCATCAGCACCTTGCGCTGTTCGGGGCGGCCGATCAGGCGGTTGTGCGCCCACAGCAGCGCCTCCCCGTCGATGTTCTCCTTGAGCAGGCCCTCGCGCATCATCAGGCCGAGGTTCTTGCGCGCCCGCCGCCAGGGGGCGTCGGCGGCCTTGTAGACGATGTGGCGCAGGTCGTTCAGGCGGCCGGGCTGGGGCGGCTTGCCCGCCTTCAGCCAGGCGTCGCGCGCCTGGCCGCCCTTCCAGGCGCGGGTGGTGAAGCCCAGGATCTCGGTCTTCACCCCGCACCGCTCCAGGGTGCGCGCCAGGATGTCGGCGCACACCGCGGCCACCATGATCGGGCGCCCGCGCATGGAGCCGGAGTTGTCGATCAGGAGCGTCACCACCGTGTCGCGGAACTGGATGTCGTCCTCCTGCATGAAGGAGAGCGGCGAGGTGGGGTCGGTGATGATCCGCGTCAGGCGGGACGCGTCCAGGATCCCTTCCTCCAGGTCGAACGACCAGGAGCGGTTCTGCTTGGCCATCAATTTACGTTGGAGCCGGTTGGCTAGCCGCGCCACCACCGACGAGAGCGCCGTGAGCTGCTGGTCGAGGTAGGCGCGCAGGCGCGTCAGCTCGTCCGGATCGCACAGCTCCTCGGCCCCGATCACCTCGTCGGCGGCGGTGGAGAAGACCTTGTAGGCGGGCTCGGGCCGCCCCGCGTCGGCGGCGTCAGGGCGATTGGGACGCAGGCCTTCGCCGAGCTCGGTGGCCTCGTCCTGCGCGTCGGTCTCCTCGCCCTCGGCGGTCTCGCTGGTGGAGTCCTCGCTGCTCTCGCCCTGCTGGTCGGACGGGTCGGTGCGGTCGGAGGCGGCGGCCTCCGGCTCCTCGCCCTCGGCGCCGCAGTCGTCCTGGTCCTCGCCCTCCTGCGGCTGCGGCTCGCCCTCGGGCTCCTCCCCCTCGTCGTCGTCCGCGGCGTCGGCGTCGGCCGCGTCTCCCATGTCGAGGTCGCGCAGGATGGCGCGGGCGATCTTCCCGAACGCCGCCTGGTCGCCGCTCGCGGCGCTGAGACGGTCGAGGTCGGCGCCCGCGCGGGTCTCGATCCCGGCCCTCGCCCCGTCGACGAGGGCCTTGGTGATCGCCGGCGGTCGCTCGCCCGTGAGCCGTTCGCGCACCATCAGCGCGAGGATGTCGGCCGTCGGCGCCTGCACGCGGTCCTCCGAGCGGCCCAGCCCGCGCTTCTCGACGTCCGCCTCCAGCACCGCGCGAAGGTTCTCGCGCACGCCGCCCAGCGCGTTGGCCCCGATGGACTCGATCCGCGCCTGCTCGATCGCCTCGAAGGCGGAGGCGGCCTGCGCGTCCTGCGGCCGCAGCCGGGCGTGGGCGCCCGCGTCGTGGTGAGCCAGCCGCAGCGCCATCTGGTCCGCGAGCCCGCGCAGCCGCGCCGCGTCGCGGCCGCCGAGGTCGCGGGGCGGGTGGGGCAGGACAGCGCGGTTCCCGACGAGCGACGGCCCCTCGCCGGAGAACACGACCTCCAGGTCGGGCGTCTCCGCCAACGACCTCGCGGCGTGGGCCAGCGCGCGCTTGAAGGTTTCGGCCGGATTGTCGGGCTTGGACGACATCTGCGCCCTTCATAACGGATGGCGCGGCGCGGGGAAGCGCGACGTCGGCGTGGAACCACCCGAAAGCGGAGCTGTTGTAGAGGCTCAGGTTATCAAAGGAGCTTCGACATGAGCGACAACCGCATCGAAGGCGCCGGGAACAAGCTGGCCGGCTCGATCAAGGAAGGCGTCGGAAAGCTGACCGGCGATCACGGCCTGCAGGCCGAGGGCGTGGCGCAGAAGGCTGGCGGCTCGGTCCAGAACGCCGCCGGCAAGGTCGAGGACGCCGTCACGCGCGGCGGGCACGACGCCGAGGGCAAGGCCTTCGCCGACAACCGCGTCGAGGGCGCCGGCCACAAGCTCGGCGGCTCGATCAAGGAAGGCGCAGGCAAGCTCACGGGCGACCGCGGGCTGGAGGCCGAAGGCAAGGGCGAAAAGCTCGGCGGTTCCATCCAGAACGCGCTCGGCAAGGCCGAGGACGCGATCAAGGGCGTGTTCGACAAGAAGCACTAAGCCTCGCCCGGATCGGACGAATGGCGCGCGTCGGGAGCGATCCCGGCGCGCGTTTTCGTGTCCGCCTCAGCGCTTCCTGACGAACACCGTGCCCGCGGAGTACCCCGCGCCGAAGCTGCAGATCAGGCCTTCCTCGCCCGCAGCGAAGCCTTCCTGGTGCAGGTGGAAGGCGATGATCGAGCCGGCGGACGAGGTGTTGGCGTACTCGTCCAGGATGATGACGTTCTCCTCACGGGTCGGCTCGCGGTCGAGCACCTTGCGGGCGATGTAGTCGTTCATGTTGATGTTGGCCTGGTGCAGCCACAGGCGCTTGAGGCTCTTGGCGTTGATCCCGAGGTCGGTCGCGTGCTCGACGATCATCTCGCTGACCATGGGCACCACGTCCCGGAACACCTTGCGACCCTGCTGGACGAAGAGCTTGTCGGGCGCGCTGATCCCCTCCGGCGCGGTGCGGTTCAGGAAGCCGAAGTTGTTGCGGATGTTGTTGGAGAAGACCGTCTTCAGCCGCGTGCCCAGCACGTCCCAGCCGGCGCCGGGCGCTGCGTCCTCCGCCGGCTCCACGATCACGGCGGTGGCCACGTCGCCGAAGATGAAGTGGCTGTCGCGGTCGCGGAAGTTCAGGTGGCCCGAGCAGATCTCCGGGTTGACCATCAGCACGGCCTTGGAGCCCGCGGCCACGTAGTCCACCGCGGTCTTGATGCCGAAGGTGGCCGAGGAGCAGGCCACGTTCATGTCGAAGGCGAAGCCCTCGATCCCCAGCGCCTGCTGCACCTCGATCGCCATGGCGGGGTAGGCGCGCTGCATGTTCGACGCCGCGCAGAGCACCGCGCCGATCTCGGACGCCGGCTTGCCCCAGGCGGCGATGGCGTCCTTGGCGGCGGCGACGGCCATCTCGGCCAGGATCGAGAGCTGTTCGTTCGGCCGCTCGTCGATCCGGGGCGCCATGACCTTGGGGTCGAGGATGCCCGCGCGGTCCACCACGTGGCGGCTCTTGATGCCGCTCGCCTTCTCGATGAACTCCGGTGACGAGGGCTGCAGCGCTTCCACCGCGCCGGACGCGATCTCGGCTTCGTGCTCGCGGTTGAAGTCGGTGACGTAGGCGTTGAAGGCCTCCACCAGCTCGGCGTTGGAGACGGTCTGCGGCGGCGTGTAGAGGCCCGTCGCGGCGATGACGGCGTGGGACAAACAGCAACTCCGAGTCGAACGGGCGGGCGCGTCTGTCGGCGTCCGTCGTGCGGCGGTCTAGCACGGGCCGCAGGGTGGCGCCTCCCGCCCGCGTGCGGCAATCTTGGGGCGTGGCCTTCCTGATCCAGCTCGCCGTCTCCGCCGTCGCCGTGGCCGCTCTCGTCGCCTTCGCCGCCTGGGCGAAGATCGCGCGCGACGCGCCGCCGCTGGACGAGGCCCACGCCCGCGCGCTCCTCGCCGACGACTTTCCGGACCACGCGATCGAGGCGGTGTGGGCCGCGCCGGACGGCTCGCGCGCCCTGGCGCGGGCGGGCGGCGAACTGCTGTCCGTGCGCCGCCTGGGCGACGGCTTCGTCACAGGCGCCGAGCCGTTCCGGGCGGAGGCGTGGCCCGCATGAAGGCCGGCTTCGACCCCGTCACCCTGGCCACGCCGTTCTTCATCCTGGCCATCGTGCTGGAGATCGCACTCGCCCGGCTCGGCAAGGCGCAGGCGCGCTATGAGCGGCGCGACATGCTGACGTCGCTGAGCTTGGGGCTCGGATCGACCGTGGCGGGCGTGCTGATGGGCGGCGTGATCTTCGCCGCCACCGTCTGGGTCTGGCAGCACCGCCTCTTCACCATCCCGATGAGCGCGTGGTGGGCGTGGGTCGCGATCTTCCTTCTGGAGGACCTGACCTACTACTGGTTCCACCGCCTCAGCCACGAGCGGCGGGTGTGGTGGGCGGCGCACGTGAACC
>CAZZZR010000118.1:0-7973 GCA_964658605.1 uncultured Caulobacter sp.
GCTTCCGCGCCCGGGGCGGCGGGCGGATCGTCAACATCTCAAGCCGGGCCGCCTTCCGCGGCGACACGCCGGACTACCTGGCCTACGCCGCCTCCAAGGGAGCGGTGACGGCGCTGACCAAGTCGATCGCGCGCGGCTTCGGCAAGGACGGGATCGCCTGCTTCGGCGTCGCGCCGGGCTTCACCCGCACCGCCATGGCGCAGGATTTCATCGACCAGTATGGCGAGGCCTTCGCGATGACCGACGTGGCGCTGCCGCGCCTGACCGAACCGGACGACGTGGCGCCGACGGTCGTCTTCCTCGCCAGCGGGCTGGCCGACCACGCGACGGGGACGACGGTGGACGTCAACGCCGCCAGCTACGTCCGTTGACCGGCGCCGGCCCCTCCCCTACCCCGCGCCCATGCCCGAACCCCTGATCGTCGACGGCCTCGGCGCCGTCGCGGACCGCTACGACGTGGTGTTGAGCGACGTGTGGGGCGTGATCCACAACGGGCGCGAAGCCTTCCCCGTCGCGTGCGAGGCGCTGGCCCGCTTCCAACGCGAGCGGGGGCCGGTGGTGCTGGTCTCCAACGCCCCGCGCCCCTGCGCCGACGCCTCGGTGCAGACGAGGGCGCTGGGCGTGCCGGACGCGGCGTGGTCCGGCTACGTCACCTCGGGCGACGTCACCCGCGCCGAGATCGCCGCCCGCGCCCCCGCGCCTATGTGGGCGATCGGGGCCGAGCGGGACGAGACGCTCTACGCCGGCCTCGACCTGCCCCGCGCCGGGCCGGACGAGGCTGGGTTCGTGAGCTGCACCGGCCTGGCGGACGACGAGGCGCAGACGCCGGAGGACTACCGCGAGGCGCTGGCCGTGGCCGCCGCGCGCGGGCTGGAGATGGTCTGCGCCAATCCCGACAAGGTGGTGCGCCGCGGCGACCGGCTGATCTGGTGCGCGGGCGCGGTGGCCGACCTCTACGCGAGCCTCGGCGGGCGGGTGGTGATCGCCGGCAAGCCGCACCGCCCGATCTACGACGCCGCCCTGGCCGAGGCCGAACGGCTGCTGGGCCGCCCGCTGGACCCCCGCCGCGTCCTGGCGATCGGCGACGGCCTGCCAACCGACGTGGCGGGGGCCAACGCCCACGACCTGGACCTGATGTTCGTCGCCGCCGGCATCGACTCCGAGCGCCTGATGCCCGGGGGCGCGCTGGATGCGCAGGCGCTGGCCGCCTTCCTGGACGAGGCCGGCGCGCACGCCGACTACGCTCTGCCGGACTTGGTCTGATGAGGCCCCCTCGCCCCGGGCTCCCCGCCGCGTTAAACAACCGGCCTTCGCCTGGGAGACGCCCGTGACCGAGACGCCCAAGGGTTTGACGCTGGACCAGCTCCCCGTCGGCCGCTCCGCCTCGCGCGAGCATACGGTGACGGACGGCGACATACAGGGGTTCGCGCAGGTCTCGGGCGACCGCAACCCGGTGCATCTGGACGAGGCCTACGCCGCGACCACCCCGTTCAAGGGCCGCATCGCCCACGGCATGCTGTCGGCGGCCTGGATCTCGGCGCTGCTGGCGGGGGAGCTGCCGGGCCCCGGGGCGATCTATCTGTCGCAGACGCTCGGCTTCAAGCGCCCGGTGCGGATCGGCGACGTGGTGACCGTCACCCTCACCGTCGCCGCGACCGACCCGGAGAAGAACCGCGTCACGCTCTCCACCGTCTGCACCGTGAACGGCAAGCCGGTGGTGGAGGGCGAGGCGGTCGTGCTTGCGCCCACCGCGGCCTGAGGGGCGCGCCGCCTTGCGCCTGCGCGTGGTCGAGGGCTGGACCGGGCTCGATCCCGACCTGACGGGGGCGGCGATCGCGCTCGGCAACTTCGACGGCGTCCACCGGGGGCATCGCCGCGTCATCGCGCTGGCCGCCAAGGCCGCAGGCGCGCTGAAGGCGCCCCTGGGCGTGGTGACGTTCGAGCCGCACCCCCGCCGCTGGTTCCGCCCGGATGAGCCCGACTTCCGCCTGACGACGCTGGACCAGCAGGCGCGGGTGCTCGACGCCCTGGGGGTCGACCGCCTCTACCGCCTGCCCTTCAACGCCGAGATGGCGAGCCTCTCCGACGAGGATTTCGCGCGCGACGTGCTGGCCGCGGGCTTACGGGCGCGCCACGTGGCCGCCGGCTTCGACATCAGCTTCGGCAAGGCCCGTAGCGGAGACCCGAAGGCGCTGGCCCGCTACGGCGACCGCTACGGCTTCGGCGTCTCGATCGCCTCCGAGCTGTGCGACAAGGGCGGCGCGAAGTTCTCGTCCACCGCCGTGCGCGAGGCGCTGCGGGACGGCGACCCGGAGCGGGCCGCGTTCGTGCTCGGGCGGCCGTTCGCGGTCGAGGGCGTGGTGATCCACGGCGACAAGCTGGGCCGCACCATCGGCTTCCCCACCGCCAACATCAGCCTGGAGGACTACGTCCGCGCGCGCCACGGCATCTACGCCACGCGCACCCGGCTGGCGGACGGCCGCGAGGTCGCCGGCGTCGGCTACATCGGCCGCCGGCCGACCGTGAACCTCGGCCCAGAGGAGCGGCTGGAGGTCCACCTGTTCGACTTCGACGAGGACCTGTACGGGCAGACCATGGAGACCGACCTGCTGCACTTCCTGCGTGCAGACGAGAAGTTCTGCAATCTTGAGGCGATGATCGATCAGATGGATCGCGACAAGGCGCAGGCGCGGGGGCTTCTGCTGCCTCAATTCTAGCCCCGTCAAAGGACATGAACCGGGAGTTCACCTGTCGCGTGTAGGGATGCGCCTCCCCTCGCTGCGTCCTCGGTGATTGTGCGCCTGACGTCCCGCCTCGCCCGCACCCTTGTCCGCTGCTTCCGAACGGTGTCGGCGGCGGCGGGCGGCAACGTGGCCATGATCTTCGCGCTCGCGCTGCCGCCGATCGCGGTCGCCGCGGTGGGCGGGATCCAGCTCTCATACGTGGTGAACGTCCGCTCGGTGTCGCAGGACGTCGCCGACAGCGCGGCCCTGGCCGGCGCGCAGCAGATGTCGGTGAGCCCGGTGGGAGCCGCGGACCGCGCCGTGTCCTGGGCCAAGGCGCAGCTCGCAACGCGCGCGCCCTCGTCCTCCTTCCAGGTCAGCGCGAACGCCGTCGACAACCACACCCTCCGGGTGTCGATCGACGCCTACACCCCGTCCTTCTTCGGCGACATGCTGCCCAAGGGAGGCTTCAAGTCCCACGCGGAGGCCACGGGCCAGCAACAGGCGCTGGCGCCGCTGTGCGTGCTGGTGGACGGCTCGGCGAGCGACCAGTTGAAGGTGACAGGAACCTCGAAGCTCAGCGGGTCCTGCCTCGTGCACGGCAACGGAGATGTCCAGGCGGACGCAGGCGCGGCCATCACCGCCACGCGGGTGGAGGCCGGCGGCGCGGCCAACGGGCCGATTACGCCGACAGCCCTTACGGGAGCCCCGACCGTCACAGATCCCTTCGCCGGGCTCAACCTGACCTTCCCGACGCCGTGTGCGCCCACGAGCACGCCCACGGTCATGCTCCCCATCATGATGCCGGGTGTGTATCAGGGGCCGTACAACGTTCCCAATAACTTACCTCAGACACTTCTGCCTGGCGAGTACTACTTCTGCAACTCTAGTTTCTCGGTCGGGAACAACGCCACATTGACGGGCTCCGACGTCGTCCTGATTTTCGATAAGGCTGTCAACATAGATACGAAGCCGACGTCGAGCATCTCGCTTTCAGGACGCCAGAACGGGCCGTTGGCGGGATTCGTCGTGATCCGGGCCCGCAACGACACAGGCAGCTTCAAGATACCCACCGACCCGTTCAGCAAGATCACCGGCGCGATCTACGTGCCTAACGCTGAGCTCGAGTTGAACGGGACCAAGACGGCGGCAAACGCCTCGGACTGGACGGTCGTGGCGGCGAAGAAGCTGAAGCTCACAGGCGCGGCCAACATCCAGATCAACACCAACTACGCCGGCTCGCCGGTCTCCGTCCCCATCGGGGTGGGAAACAAGGCGTCCAGCGGCAGCCCCGTGCGCATCGTGCGCTAGAGCAGGCGCGCGCTCAGGCCGCCGCGCCCGGCCGCACCACCGCCCGCGTGTAGAGGTGCCAGGTCGCGTAGCCCAGCACCGGCAGCACGATCGCCAGCCCCACGAACAGCGGGATCGAGCCCAGGACCAGCAGCACGCCCACCGTCGCGCCCCAGCGGGCGAACACCGCGGGGTTCTCCGACACGGCCTTCAGCGAGGTTCGCACGGCGGTCATAGGGTCCACGTCGCGGTCCACCACCATGGGGAAAGACACCGCGCTCGCCGCCAGCGCCGCCGCCGCGAACACCAGGCCCGCGGCGTTGCCGACCACAACCATCGCCCAGCCCTTCGGCGTCGTCAGCAGCCGCCGGAGGAAGTCGCCGAAGCCCGCGTAGGGCTCGCGCCCGAGGGTCGCGCCGTAGATCGCCCAGGCCACCGCGAGCCACGCCATGAACAGCACGAACAGCCCGAGCGTCAGCAGGAGCAGGCTCGTGGCCGATCGTCCCCGCCACACGTCAAGGAAGTGGCTCCACGTCGCGTTCTCCCCCGCCTCCCGCAGGCAGGCGATGCGGTAGAAGCCGGCCGCCACCGCCGGTCCCATCAGCGAGAGGCCGGCCGCCAGCGGGAAGGCCAGCGCCGCCACGTCGCCGCCGAACGCCGCGGTGCAGGCCAGGAGGCCGACGAGGGGATAGATCAGCGCGAGCAGCAGGATCTCGCCGCGCTTCTGGGTGAAGTCGTCGAACCCCTGCCGCAGCGCGATGGTGAGGTCGGCGGGCGTGAGCCGCCGCACCGCGGGGAGACCTTCGCCGACGGGGGCTGCGGACGACGGGGACACCACGCTCATGGCCGACCTCCGGAGGGCGCAAGCCCGCCTGATGTGGAGCGGCGCCGGTCTAGCCGGGAACCGGGCAAGAGCGCCCGGCAGGCCGAGGTCGCGATCGGCCCATGAAGGCGCCGATCGCGCCGGAAGTCAAAATGTCGCGGCCTTGCGGCGACCGGCGCGAAGTCAGTAGCTCTTGGGCAGTCCCAGCACGCGCTCGGCGATGTAGTTCAGGATCATCTCGCGGCTGACGGGCGCGATGCGGGCGATCATCGCCTCGCGGAAATAGCGCTCCACGTCGTACTCCTTGGCGTAGCCCATGCCGCCGTGCGCCAACACCGACGCTTCGCACGCTCGAAACCCCGCCTCCGCGCCCAGGTATTTGGCGGCGTTGGCCTCGGCCCCGCACTCCAGCCCGCGGTCGTAGAGGGCGGCGGCCTTCTGCGCCATCAGGTCGGCCGCCTCCAGCTCCGCCCAGGCCTTGGCCAGGGGGTGCTGCACGCCCTGGTTCTGTCCGATCGGGCGACCGAACACGACCCGCTCCTTGGCGTAGGCCGCCGCCTTGGCGAGCGCCGCGCGGCCCAGCCCCACCGCCTCCACCGCGAACAGCACACGCTCGGGGTTCAGGCCGGTGAGCAGGTATTTGAACCCCGCCCCCTCCTCCCCGATCAGGGCGTCGGCGGGGATCTTCAGGTCGTCGATGAAGAGGGCGTTACACTCCACCGCGCGCCGGCCCATCTTCGGGATCGGCTTGGCGTCGATCGCAGAGCGATCCAGGTCGCAGTAGAAGAGGCTCAGGCCCTCGGTGGGCTTCTTCGCCTGCGCCTTGGGCGTGGTGCGGGCGATGATGAGGATCTTGTTCGCCCGCTGGGCGCCCGTCGTCCAGATCTTGCGGCCGTTCAGCGTCCAGCCTTCGTTGGTCTTCTCGGCGCGGGTCTCGAGGCTCGCGGTGTCCAGGCCCGAGTTCGGCTCGGTGACGGCGAAGCACATCTTGTCCTCGCCCGAGATCAGGGGCGGCAGCCAGGCCTGACGCTGCGCCTCGGTCCCGAACTTCACGATCGGCATGGGGCCGAAGATGTTCAGGTGGATGGCGCTGGCGCCGGAGAAGCCCGCCCCGCTCTGCGCCACGGTGCGCATCACGATGGCCGCCTCGGTCAGGCCGAGCCCCGCGCCGCCGTAAGCCTCGGGCATCGCCGCGCCGAGCCAGCCGCCGTCGGCCATGGCCTTGACGAAGGGTTCTGGGAAGACGCCGGTCGCGTCGGTCTCGCGCCAGAACTCGTCGCCGAACTGGGCGCAGGTGCGGCCCACCCCTTCGGCGATCGCCTCCTGCTCCTCGGTCGGCCAGAACCCGCTCATCCCGCGCACCCGTTCATGTCGCCCCGCCTCGATCGAAGCGCCCCGGATGCAGCCGTTCCGCAAGCGGCGCAAGCTCGCCGAGCGGCAGGCCCATCACCTGGGCGGCGATGATGGAGGCGACGGGCGGCGCCCACAGCCAGCCGTTGCGCCGCGCGCCGGTGGCCAGGAACACGCCCGGCGCGGCGGAAGGGCCGACCATCGGCAGCCCGTCCGGCGTGTCGGCGCGCACCCCGACGTCGATCGTCGGCGGCTCCAGGGCCTTCAGGGCGGGCGCCATGACCTCGGCCTCGGCACGGATCGGAGACAGGAGGGCGGGTTCAGCCTCCAGGTCGTCGCGCCCGGGCTCCATGGTGGCGCCGGCCAGGATCGCGTCCTCGACGGTCGCCAGATAGAGCCGCGGCGTGCGCAGCACCGGCCCCCGGTCCGCGTGCGGATTCCCCCACCGCAGCAGCTGGCCCTTGATCGGCGAGAGGCGGCCCAGTTCCGGCGCGAGGCCGGAGGCGCGCCCCTGCGCCCCCATCGCGAGCACCAGGGCGTCGGCGGCGACGGGATCGCCCGCCACGGTCGGCCCGTCCGCGCCGCGCTCGACCCGTCCGACGCGAATGTCGACCCCCGCCGCGACCGCCGCCCGCCTGAGCGCCGGCATCGCGCGCCCGGTCGAAAGCGCGGCGTCCTCGGCCGTGAACAGCGGGAGGTCGGCCGGGTCGCCCGCTTGCGCCATGCGGGAGACGAGAAAGCCCAGGCTGCGGAGCAAGGCTTCGCGCGCCTGCAGCTCATACGCTGGCCCGGTGTGGATCGCGCCCGTCGGATCGAGTCGGACACCAAGCTCGGCGGCGACCTGCGTCCAGACGGCGCGCGACGTGCGGAGGGCGACCGCGACCTCGCGCAACGCCGGCTCCAGCACGCACTCGGTGGCGGGCGCGATCATGCCGGCCGCGACGATCGAGGCGTTGGGTCGATAGGGCGCCGCCTCGTAGAGCGCGACGCGCCCGCCGTGCTGGGCCAGCCGCAGCGCGCACATCAGCCCGAGCACGCCCGCGCCGGCGACGACCACGCGCGGTCCGGTGCCGGCCATCAGGAGGTCACGTCAGGATCAGGGATGGTACCGCCTCTCAGGCTCGAACTGAGGACCTCCGGTTCCACAAACCGGCGCTCTAACCAACTGAGCTAAGGCGGCTCCTGCGAGCGGCGGTTCTAGGCGGAGCGGCGGGGGATACGCAAGGGGCGGGCGGCGTGCGCCCAACGGAAAGAGCCGCCCCGGTCTCCCGGAGCGGCTCTTGGCGTCGTTGTGCAGCCGAGACCTAGGTCGGGGGCTGCCAACGCAGCGGAATGACCACGGTGCCGCCTTCGACGGCCTTCCCGTCGATAGACTTCGGCTTCATCTTGAACAGGCGCGCGACCTTCAGCGTCGACGAGCCGAAGTCGTAGTCGGGCGGATCCTCCGAAAGGATCTTGCACGCCGTGAGCGATCCGGAAGCCGTCACCGTGCACTGCATCCGCACCGAGCCGCCCTTGCCGATCCGCTGTGCGCGGTCCGGATAGTACTGGGCCAAGTCGTCGCCGTTCGGCTTGCGCTGCCAGTCGGGGTTGGTGATCACCGACGGCGGGGCCGGCGGCGCGGGGGGCGCCGGAACCGGGTTGAGCGTCGCGACCGGCGGCGTGGCGGACTCGGCGATTGGCGCCTTGACCGGCGGCAACGGGAGCGGCGGCGGCGGCGGCACGTCGATCGGGGGCGGCGGCGTGAGGCGCGGCGCGATCGGCGGCGGCGGCTCGTTGGTGGGCGG
>CAZZZR010000119.1:0-4849 GCA_964658605.1 uncultured Caulobacter sp.
GCCCGGGCTGGCCGCCGATGCGCGCGCGCAGCGTGACGCGGGAGCCGGCGCGGTCGATCGTCCACGGCGAGGCGCGGGCGCCTTCCGGCGCTGCGGGGCGCGCGACCGCAGACGCGGCGACCAGCGCCGAGGCCAGCAGAGAAAACCCGAGGGCGGCGCGGCGTGTGGTGGGCATCGCGTCTCCCTCGCAGGCCGCGGGAGGCGGCGGCGTCGGCTCGAACCTAGGCCGTGCGCGCGTCATGTCCATCGCCCGCGCCGGACGGGCGTCTTACAAACGCGCGAGGAAGGCGCTAGGCCGCTCCTTCCCCGCCTTGATCTCCTGGAGCCGCCGTCATGTTCCGCGCCCCCGTGCCCGAGCTGTCGTTCGCGCTGGAGGTCGCGGGCCTTCCCGCCCTGGCGGCCGACGCCTTCCCCGAGGCGGACGCGCCGACGGTGGCCGCGGTGCTCGAGGGCGGCGCGCAGATGGCGGAGGGGCTGCTCGCGCCCCTCAACCGCGAGGGGGACAAGTACGGCGCGCGCTACGAGAACGGTCGCGTCTTCGCCGCGCCCGGCTTCGCCGACGCCTACCGCGACTACGCCGCCGGCGGCTGGACGAGCCTCGCCGCCGCCCCGGAGCACGGGGGGCAGGGGCTGCCCAAGGCGGTGTCGCTGGCGGTGTTCGAGATGGCCCACGCCGCCAACATGGCCTTCGCGCTTTGCCCCATGTTGTCGGAGGCCGCCATAGAAGCGCTCACCGCCCATGGCACGCCGCGCCAGCAGGCGGTGTACCTGCCGAAGCTGGTGTCCGGGGAGTGGACGGGCACCATGAACCTCACCGAGCCGCAGGCGGGCAGCGACCTCGCGCTCCTGCGCTCCACAGCCACGCCGGACGGGGAGGGCGGCTACCGCGTCACCGGCCAGAAGATCTACATCACCTGGGGCGACCACGACGCGGCGGAGAACATCGTCCACCTCGTGCTGGCCCGCCTGCCCGACGCGCCGCCCGGCGTGAAGGGGATCAGCCTGTTCCTCAGCCCCAAGCGGCTGGTGGACGAGCAGGGCCGCGCGGGCGTCGCCAACGCGCTGCGCCCCGGCGGCATCGAGCACAAGCTCGGCATCCACGCCTCCCCCACCTGCACCATGCTGTTCGAGGGGGCCAAGGCGGAGCTGGTGGGGAAGCGGAACGAAGGTCTGGCCGCCATGTTCACGATGATGAACTCCGCGCGCCTGAACGTCGGGGTCGAGGGCGTGGGCGTCGCCGAGCGCGCCTACCAGCAGGCGCTCGCCTACGCCAAGGAGCGCCGCCAGGGCCGCTCGCCGTGGAGCGCCGACGCCACCGCCGCCATCGTCGACCAGCCCGACGTGCGGCGGATGCTCATGCTGATGGCCGCCAAGATCGAGGCGGCGCGGGGGATCTGCCTCGCCACCGCGGTGGCCGCCGACCGGGCGCGGGCGCTGGGCGACGAGGCCGCGCGGCGGCGGGAGGAGTGGCTCACGCCCATCGCCAAGGCCTGGTCCACCGACGTCGGCTGCGAGGTCGCCAGCCTGGGCGTGCAGGTCCACGGCGGCATGGGCTTCGTGGAGGAGACGGGCGCGGCCCAGCACTACCGCGACGCCCGCATCGCTCCGATCTACGAGGGCACCAACGGCATCCAGGCCATGGACCTCGCGGGGCGCAAGCTCGGGCTGGACGGGGGCGCGGCCACCGTCGAGATGGTGGCCGACATCCGCGCCGCGGCGGCGGCCTGCGACGGCGACCTCGCCGGGCTGGGCGCGCGCCTGTCGGCGGGCGCGGACGCGCTGGAGACGGGGGTGGCGCACCTGTCCGCCCACCGCGGCTCGGCGGAGGCCCTGGCCGGCGCAACCTCGTTCCTGACGCTGGCCGGCGAGGTGGTTGGCGGCTGGACCCACGCCCGCGCCGCCCTCCACGCCCGCACCGCGCAGGGCCGCGACCCGGCCTGGCTGGAGCGCCGCACCCGGCTGGCGCGCTTCTACGGCGAGCAGGTGCTGAGCCTGGCGCCCGGCCGCCTGGCGGCGGTGACGGCGAAGGCGGACGATCTCGAGGCGTGGGCGGCGTGACGGCGCAGGTGCCGTCAGATCCGCTCGTCCGCATCGCCGACGCGTTGGAGCGCCTGGCGCCTGCCGCGGCCGCGGCTCCCGACCTCTCCGCTGCGACCCTCCACCGCTTCGACACCCGGAGCGACCGCATCGCGTCCGCGCCCAACTTCCCGCTGCCGCTCGACTTGCTGGCCGGCGTGGACCGGCAGAAGGGCGAGGTGCTCGCCCTGCTGCGCCGGTTCGCAGGCGGCGTCTCCACCAACCACGCGCTGCTCTGGGGGGCGCGGGGGGCGGGGAAGAGCTCGCTGGTCAAGGCGGCCGTCATGGCGGTGGCGGCCGAGGTGCCCGCACTCAAGCTGCTGGAGGTCTCCGCGCACGACCTCGACGCCCTGCCCGACCTGTTCGCGCGCTTGGCCGCGATCGACGCCCGGGTGGTGCTCCTCTGCGACGACCTCTCGTTCGAGGAAGGGGCGGCGGGGGCCAAGGCGCTGAAGTCGACGCTGGAGGGGGGCGTCGCCGGACCGCCGGACAACGTGCTGGTGGTCGCCACCTCCAACCGCCGACACCTCATGCCCCGCGGCCACGACGAGGCCGACGCCCTGGCCTCGGCGGAGGACGCGGAGGAGAGCCTGTCGATGTCCGACCGCTTCGGCGTCTGGCTGGGCTTCCCGCCGATGGACCAGCCCACCTACCTCGCCGCCGTGCGCGCCTACGCCGAGCGGTTCGACTTGCCGACGGAGGATCTCGACCGCCGCGCGCTACAGTGGGCGCAGCGGCGCGGCGCCCGCTCGGGGCGGGTGGCGGTGCAGTTCATCCGCGACCTGGCGGGCGAGGCGGGGCGGCCGCGGCCGCTGTAAGGCGGGAACTCAGGAAGAGAGGGGCCTTTGCGGCGCTGAGCGCCTGCCCCTCCGTCTCCCCAAGGGAAAGGCGTCGAGGCCCTCCGGTTCTTCGCCCTCGTACGACCCGCCGCGCACGAGGGCGGCGCGGACGGAAAAGGCCGGCCGGATCGTTCCGGCGGGCCTTCGCCGCCGCGTTCGGGCTGCTGTCAGTGCTGGGCGGACCCAGGTTCGGCCATGCCGCGGTGCATCTCGGCGAGCTGTGTGTCAGGGAGGACGCGGGTGGTGGCGGCCTGGAGCTTGTTCTTGAGGCCTGCCACCACGTTGCCCTCCCCCTTCATCAGGGCGTCGAAGCCGGCCTTGGCGACCATGGCGGGGTCGTCGCGCTTGGTCTCGGGCGCGCCCACCTTGGTGTCCTCCAGGTCCGCGCGCTCGAAGAAGTCGGTCTCCGTCGCGCCGGGAAGGAGGGCGGTGACGGTGACGCCCGTGTCCTTCAGTTCGTTGCGCAGGGCGAAGGAGAAGGACTGCAGGAAGGCCTTGGTGCCGTTGTAGACGGCCTGGAACGCGCCCGGCATCAGGGACGCGATCGAGGAGGTGATGAGGATCCGCCCCTCGCCCCGGCTGCGCATCTCGCGACCGACCGCGTGGATCAGGGCGAGCGTGCCGACGATATTGGTGTCGACCACCTTCAGGGCGTCCGTCAGCTCCTGGTCGAGGAAGGCGTGGCCCAGGCCGATGCCGGCGTTGGCCGCCAGCGCCGCGATGGGGCGGCCCTCGGCCCGGATGGCCTGGTGCAGCTGGTTGACGCCGTCCTCGGTGGAAAGGTCGACCTCGATCGACCTGGCCACCGACCCGCCTTCGGAGTGCACCGCCTCGCCGGCGAGGCCCAGGTCGCGGTCGGCGGCGAGGATCACGTCGAAGCCGTGGGCGGCGAACTGCTTGGCCAGCTCGAGACCGATGCCGCTGGAGGCTCCGGTGACGACGGCGAGGGGGCGTGGGTCGGTCATGGTCTCGGCTCCTGCGGGTCTGGCCGGTCAACCGGGGACGGTCCGCCGCTGTTCCCGAGGACGCCGCCGCCGCCGCCTTGCGCGCTTGCAACCCCATGTGGCGGCGTTGAAAACGATCGGCCACGGTGTGAGCCCGGTTCGCCTGCAGAGGCTCGGCGGGGATCGGCGGAGAGCAGGCTTGGCATGGACTGGAGACACGCAGACGCGCGATCGCCCAGGCGGCCTCGCGCCGGGTGTGCGCTCGCCGCCTTCGCCGCGCTCCCGCTGCTCGCGCTCGCGCCCCCGGCCGGCGCGCAGACCGGCCGTCCCAAGACCCCGGCCGCCACCCCGGCGCGTTCTCCGACTGAGAGCGACGACGACGCCGTGTCGGAGGTCGTGGTCACCGGCCGGCGGCCGCCGCCGCAGCCGGGCGCGGTGATCGGCGACATCAAGCCCGAGCTGCAGCTCAGTCCCGCCGACATCCAGTCCTATGGCGTCTCGACCGTCACGGAGTTGCTCGACGAGCTGGCGCCGGAGACGCGCAGCGACCGGGGGCGAGGCGGCGAGAGCCCCGTCGTGCTGCTGAACGGCCGGCGCATCTCCAGCCTGAACGAGATCCGCGACATCCCGACCGAGGCGATCCTGCGCGTGGACATCCTGCCGGAGGAGGTCTCGCTCAAATACGGCTACACCGCCAACCAGCGGGTGGTGAACATCGTGCTGCGCCGCCGCTTCCGCGCGACCACCGGAGAGGGCCGGGTCGGGGGCGCCACGGAGGGCGGCCAGGTCAGCGGGCAGGCGGAGGCCGACCTTCTGCATATCCGCGGCGACAATCGGCTGAACCTGGACCTGAAGTACCAGGAGAGCTCCAACCTCACCGAGGCCGACCGCGACATCGTCCAGGCGCCCTCCGGCTCGGGCGCGGCGGTTGTAGGCGACGCGGTGGACGATGGGCGCGACCGCACGCTCCTGCCGGCCACCCGGTCGCGC
>CAZZZR010000119.1:4859-7968 GCA_964658605.1 uncultured Caulobacter sp.
TGCTGGTGTTGTCGATCGACTGGTTCATCGGGATGGCGCGGGCGCTGGGCAACCGCACCTCCGCCACCGTCAACGCCACCCTGGGCGCGACCACCAGCGACGCCCTGCAGGGCCTCCCGGGCGTCGATCTCGTCGTTCCGCCGGGCGACCCGTTCGCCACCTCGGCCGAGCCCGAGACGGTGTCGCGCACGCCGCAGGGCCTGGGTCCTTTGCGCCAGAGCGTGGTGGGGTGGACCGCCCACCTGGGCTCCACCGTGAACCGCGACGTGAAATCCTGGCGGCTTTCGCTGACCGACGCCTACGACCATGCCGACAGCCGCACGACCACCGACGGCGGGCTCGACCCGGCGCCCTTGCAGGCGCGGCTCGACGCCGACGCGGCCGATTTCGATCCCTACGGCCCGCTGCCCGGTTCGCTGCTCGCCCGGCTGTCGCAGGGCGAGGCGCGTTCGCTCACCGACACCGCCAACATCCAGGCGCTGGCGAACGGGCCGCTGCTGCAGGTCCCGGCGGGCGCGCTCTACGCCAGCCTGAAGATCGGCGACACGCAAAGCTGGCTGGCCTCCACCTCCAACCGCGCCAACCTGTTCCAGGCGGTCGACCTCTCCCGCAACGACTTCAATGCGCAGCTGAACCTCGACCTGCCGCTGACCGGCGGCAAGCGCGACGTGCTGGGCTGGCTCGGCGACCTGTCGGTGAACGTCAACGCGGCGGTCGACCAGCTGTCCGACTTCGGCCTGCTGCGCACGATCGGCTACGGAGCGAACTGGACGCCGATCGAGGGCCTGACCTTCGTCGTCTCGCACACCAGCGACCAGGCGGCGCCGACGGAGGCGCAGCTCGGCGGTCCCGTGGTCCTGACGCCCGGCGCGCGCATCCTCGACTTCGCCACGGGCCGAACCGTGGACGTGACGCGGATCGACGGGGGGAACGGGGCGCTGATCGCCGACAACCGCGACGTCACCAAGGTGGGGCTGACGCTGAAGCCGCTGTCCGGCCAGGACCTGACCTTCAGCGCGAACTATATCGACAGCCGCATCAAGAACCCGATCATGACGTTCCCGGCGGCCACCGCGGAGATCGAGGCGGCCTTCCCCGAGCGCTTCACCCGCGACGCCGACGGCGACCTCGTGCAGGTCGACGACCGGCCCGTGAACTTCGCGGAGCAGGACAGGACGGAGCTGCGCTGGGGCTTCAACTACTCCCGCCCGCTCGGGCCGCAGCCGCAGCCGCGGGTCCGCCGCCGGCTCCGTCAGGCCGCCGCGGGCGACGGGGCGGCGTCTCCCGGCGACGGCGACCGTCCCGCGTCCGACACGGACCGCAGCGACGCGGACCGCGCCGACCGGCAGGGGCGGCGCGACGGCGGCGACGGCCCGGGGGGCGGCGGGCGCGGCGGCGGCTTCGGACGCGGCGGGTTCGGCGGGCGGGGGGGCGGCGGCCCGGGCGGCCGGCTGCAGTTCGCGATCTACCACACCATCCTGTTCGAGGACCGGATGCTGGTGCGGACCGGCGGCCCGGTGCTCGACCTCCTGAACGGCTCGGCGGCGAGCTCGACCGGCGGCGCCCCGAGGCAGGAGATCGAGGCGCAGGCGGGCTTCACCCTGAAGGGCGTCGGCGCGCGCCTCTCGGCCGACTGGAAGAGCGGCACCTTCGTGCGCGGCGGCCCGCTCTCGCCGACCGGAGACCTCGACTTCTCGAGCCTCGCCACCGTGAACCTGCGGCTGTTCGACAACCTGGGGCAGCAGCCCTCGGTGGTGCGGCGGTATCCCTGGCTGCGCGGCTCGCGGATCACCCTGTCGCTCACCAACCTGTTCGACAGCCGCATCCAGGTGAGGGACGCGTTGGGCTCGACTCCGCTGAGCTATCAGTCCGCCTACCTGGACCCGGCCGGCCGCACCATCACCTTGAGCCTGCGCAAGCTCTGGTACTGACGCCAAGCGGTTGTGGCGGACCGGACATGTCGGTCGCCGGGCGGCGCGCTAGGGTCAGGCCGACAGGAGACCGCCGTTGCCCAGCCTCACATCGCCCGCCGGACTGGACGCCGACGAACGCGCCGGCGCGACCCTGAACGGCAAGCCGTCGCTAACGATCGACGAGGCCGCCGCGCAGATCGACCGCGGGCAGTTCTTCTGGAACGCGGGGCCCGGGCAGCCCGCAACCGTGACCTATGGCTTCGCCGCCGACGCGCCCGCCGACCTGCCCACCGGGGTGGACGGCTTCGAGCGCTTCGACGCCGCCCAGATCACCGCCGCCGAGCAGTCGTTCCAGGCGATCTCCGACGTGGCCAACATCACCTTCGTGCGCGTCGGGCAGGGGACGACGGGCGACGGCGCCTACACCGACCAGGCGCAGATCCTGCTTCAGGGCGCCGACACCCTGCCGGTCGCGAACGACGCAGGCGTCACTTACCACCCGACGGTCTCCGATCCGGACGCTGCCGCGCGGGTCTACATCAAGGACACGGCCGCCGCGCTCGCGCCGACGCCCGGCTCCTTCGACGCCGACACCCTGACGCACGAGATCGGCCACGCCGTCGGCCTGTCGCACCCGTCCGCCTACAACGCCACGAACGGCGTGACGCTGTCCTACGCGGCGGACGCCTCCTACGCGGAGGACGACAAGCAGTACTCGGTCATGAGCTACTTCGGGGCTGCGACCACCAACGGCGGCCAAGCCTACACCTTCGTCCCTCAGGCGCCGCAGCTCGACGACGTCGCCGCGCTCCAGGCGGAGTACGGGGCGAACCTCTCCACCCGCTCGGGCGACACCACCTACGGCTTCAATTCGAACGCCGACCGGCCCTGGCTGTCGCTGACGGACGCCGGCCAGCACATCACCGCGGCGATCTGGGACGGCGGCGGCGACGACACCCTGGACTTCAGCCTCTACGGCCAGGACCAGCTGATCGACCTGCGTGAGGGAAACTTCAGCAACGTCGGCGGCGATCTCGGCAACATCGCCATCGCGGTCGGGGCCAAGATCGAGAACGCGATCGGCGGGTCGGGCGCCGACGTCATCGACGGCAACGCGCTCGACAACAGCCTCAGGGGGAGCGCCGGGGACGACACCCTGACGGGCGGCCCCGGTTCCGACACGCTGGACGGCGGCG
>CAZZZR010000120.1:0-7885 GCA_964658605.1 uncultured Caulobacter sp.
GGGCGGGCGCGACGCCGGTTGCGACGACGCGGCGCTCGGGGCGCGGCGGCGGCGCGCGAAGGCCGCGGAGCGCCAGCGCCAGCCCCTCGCCCGGGGGCTCGCAGGCGTAGCGGGCCGCCCACTGGGCGAAGGCCAGCGTTCCGGGAGGCAAGGGCGCGTCCTCGACCCGTCCGGTGAGCAGCTTCAGCGGCCGGTTGACGCCGAACGCCTCGCGCACCTCGGTGATGACGCCCCGCACCGTGCGCGGACCGAGCGGCGCGGTGACGTGGTCGCCGACCGCCACGGTCCAGCCCTCGGGCACGGCGTAGTCGAACGCCTCGGGAAGCGGCATCGGCAGGAGCACGCGCGCGACGAACGACATCGGTCCCATATAGCCGCCCGCCTCGCTGTCGGTCAGGCGCCGCAGCTCTCGCGCACGATCAGGTCGGTGGGCAGGCGCTCGGAGCGGATCTCGCTGCCGCGGCGCGCGGTGAGGAGCTTGTTGACCAGGAGGCGCCCGGCCTTGCCCACGTCCTGCGCGATGGTGCTGAGCGCGGGGCTGGAGAAGCGGGCGAAGGGGATGTCGTCGTAGCCGACCACGCTGACGTCCTGCGGCACCCGGCGGCCGGCCAAATGCAGGGCGCGCATCGCGCCCAGCGCCAGCTGGTCGCTGGCGGCGACGACACCGTCGAAGGCGACGCCCCTATCGATCAGCATATCGATCGCCGCCTCCGCCGATTCGATCTCGAAGTGGCTGGGGACGAGGAGGTCGCTGTCGATCGGCAGGCCCGCGGCCTGCAGCGCCTCCATGTAGCCGCGCTGCCGCTGGCCGGGTTCGGGCGTGTCGACGTCGCCCAGGAAGACGATGCGCCGACGGCCCAGGCGCGCCAGGTGCGAGGTCGCGCGCCGGCCTCCCGCCATGTTGTCGCTGCCGATCGAGCAGTAGCGTTGGTTCGGGATCTCGGCGCCCCAGACCACGAAGCGCGCCTCCCGCTCGGCCAGGCGGTTGAACTCGGCGTGTAGCGAGCTCTGGCCGAGGAAGATCACCCCATCGGCCCGGTTGGTGCTCATCAGCGTCTGCAAGTCGCCGAGCGTGGTGGGGGCCACGTAGCTGACCAGGACGTCACACTCCCGCTCACGCGCCGCGTCCGCCACTCCGGCCAGGATTTCCAGCAGGAAGCTGTTGTGCAGGCCTCCGCGCGCGCCGTGGTGGGGAGCCACCACAACGATGGTCGCCTCCGCCCCGATGGGGCCGGCGGGCATGTGCGACTTGAAGGGGTACTCGTGCTCGCGGGCCAGCCGCCAGATCGCCAGCTTGGTGTGGCGCGCGACGGCGGGGCTGTCGTTCAGCGCGCGAGAGGCGGTGGCGATGGAGACGCCGGCGAGGCTTGCGATGTCCTCGAGGCGCGTGCGGGTCTTCGACATTCCGGTGTAGAGTTTTGCAGGATATTCTACGCGAGCCTATGCGGCGTCTTGGGCGCCCTCAGCCTCCGTAGCGGGAGAGGAAGGCGGCGGCCGCTCCGAACAGGCCGGGCTGCGGGTGGGTGATGAGCTTCACCGGCATGGCCGCCATCCGCGCCTCGAAGCGGCCCTTGGCGCGGAAGCGGCCCGCAAAGCCCGATTGCGGCAAACGGTCGGCGATGCGCAGGCCGAGGCCGCCCGCGATCACCACCGCGTTCGCCCCCTGCGCCAACGCGATGTCCCCTGCGACCGAGCCCAGCGTCAGGCAGAAGCGGTCGAAGGCGGCGGTGGCCAGCGCGTCCTCGCCCGAGAGCGCCAGCTTCCACATGGCGGTGTTCTCGAGCGTGGTCACGGGGCGGCCCTCGATGTCGGCGAGCGCCGCGTAGATGTTGGCGAGGCCCGGCCCGCAGGCCAGCCGCTCCACCGACACGCGGCGGTAGTGGCGGCGGATGCGCGCCAGCATGGCGTCCTCCAATCCGTCCAACGGGGCGAAGTCGATGTGGCCGCCTTCCGTCTCCACCACGGTGTCGCGCCCGTCCCGACGCACCAGCATGCCCACGCCCAGCCCGGTGCCGGGACCGACGACAGAGACCACGCCCTCGGTCGGGAGGTCCATGTCGGGTCCGGTCAGGTGGCGGAACTGGTCGGGGCCGAGGTGGGCGACCGCGTGGCTGACCGCGCCGAAGTCGTTGACCAGCACGTAGCGTGTGAAGCCCAGCTTCTCCCGGATCAGCGCCGGGCGGATCACCCAGGGGTTGTTGGTGAGCTGCAGCACCTCGCCCTGCACCGGGCCGGCCAGTGCGATCCCCGCGTCGCTGGGAAGCGGGCGGCCGACGGTCTCGGCGAAGCGGTCGCGGGCGGTCTGCAGGCTGGCGTATTCGGCCGCCTTGAGGGTGGTCTCGTGGCCGAGCTCCACGATGCGCCCTTGCTCGACAACGGCGATGGCGAAGCGGGCGTGCGTGCCGCCGATGTCGACGGCCACGATCTCGGACGTCACCGGAACCTCCACACGATGATCGCCGTCGCCGCCATCAGCGTCAGACCCAGGTAGCGGTAGTTGGTCCACGCGGGCTTCAGCGCCAGCGCCTCGGTCTCCGCGCGGAAGACGGCGGGTGTCCAGACAAGTCCCTCGGTCTTGGTCGGCGGGTCGGGCGCGGTCAGAAGGCTCACCCCCACCAGCACCGCGGCCGACAGCAGGAACAGGAGCGGCGCGACGTAGAGGAAATGCACCGTGACGAGCTTCATCATGGCGACGGCCACGAAGGCGGTCAGCCCGACGGCGAAGCCCGCCACGATCGCCGCCGTCGCGCCCGCCCCGTTGGCGCGGGGCCAGAACACGCCGACGACGTAGAGCGCCACGATCGGCGGCGCCGCGTAGGCGAGGATCGCCTGCAGGTACGTCCACAACGACCCGAAGCGCTGGATCTGCGGCGCCCAGGCGACCGCGGCCACCGCGAACGCCAGCGTGGCCGCCCTCCCGATCCGCACCAGGGCGCGGTTGGAGAGCTCGGGCCTCGCGGGCCGCACGAAGTCCATGGTGAACAGCGTCGAGGCCGAGTTGAAGGTGGAGGCGATCGAGGACATCAGCGCCGCGAGGAACCCCGCGACCGCGACGCCCAGGAGGCCCGTGGGCAGGAGGTCGAACATCAGCGTCGGATACACCAGGTCGGGCCGGGGAAGGTGCGGATAGATCAGGATGGCGGCGGCGCCCGGCAGCACCATCAGGAACAGCACCGGCAGTTTCAGGAGGCCCGCGAAGAGCGCGCCCCAGCGGCCGTGGGCCTCGTTCCGGGCGGACAGGATGCGCTGCACCATGAACTGGTTGGTGCACCAGAAGTAGAAGCCCAGCAGCGGCACGCCGGTCAGGAGGCCGAGCCACGGCACGCCGGGATCGTCCAGCGGCCGGATGAGGTGGAGCTTGGTCGGATCGACGTGGGACAGCACCTCGCTCCAGCCCCCCGCCTTGTGGAAGGCCGAGACGCTGATCACGGTCGCGGCGGTCAGCAGCAGCACGGCCTGCACCGTCTCGGTGTAGATCACCGCCTTCAGGCCGCCCGCTATGGTGTAGATCCCTGCGAAGCTCGCCAGCGCCGCGACGATGATCCAGAACGGCGTGTGCGGGAACATCAGGCTAAGCATCAGCGAGCCGCCGTACAGCGCGCTCGCGGTGTCCACCACGATGTTCAGGAACAGCGTGAGCCCCGAGAAGTAGGTCCGCGCGAAGCCGTTGTACCGGCGTTCGAGGAACTCCGGCATGGTGTACAGTCGCGCCTTGAGCAGGAAAGGCAGGAAGAAGACGCAGAAGAAGACGAGCACCACGCCCGCCATCCACTCGTAGTTGTACACGCTGATCCCGGTCGAATAGGCCGCGCCCGCCAGGCCCACCAGCGTGGTGGAGGAGATGTTGGAGGCCAGCAGCGCCAGGCCGATGATCGGCCAGGTGGAGTGGCGGCCCGCCAGGAAGAAGTCCTCGCTCGAGGCCTTCCGCAGCGACAGCACGACGCCGAACGCGATGATGCCGGCGAGGTAGGCCAGCACGATCCCCACGTCCAGCGGCGTCAGGTGCGCGGTGGGCGTCATGCCCGCTCCGCCCAATACGCGGCGAGCGGGGCCAACATCCTCGGCGGCTTCTCGCCCGTTTCAATTCCCGGCGTGGCGAACAGCACCAGCCCGCTCGGGGGCGTGAGCACCGGAGCGTCTCCCAGGTTGAAGACGCAGATCACCTGATCCGCCCCCTCTCCGCGCGTCCAGCCCACCAGCGGTTCGGGCACGTCGAGCAGGGAAAGCGATCCTGACCGCAGCGCCTCGCTCGCCTGCCGAAAAGCCACCGCCGCACGCGTGAAGTTCAGGACGGAGCGCGGATCGGCCTCCTGCCGGTCCACCGCCATCGCGGCGTGACGCGGGTCCATCGGCAGCCAGGGCTCGGCGTCGGAGAAGCCGCCGTGCGGCGCCTGCGCCTTCCACGGGATGGGGGTGCGCGCGCCGTCGCGTCCGAGCGTCCTGGGCCAGTTCTCGATCGCCTCGGGATCGACCAGCCGCTCGAACGGCACCTCGCCTTGCGGCAGGCCCAGCTCCTCCCCCTCGTAGAGGAAGACATTCCCGCGCAAGGACAGCAGCAGCAGGAGCGCGAAGGGCGCAATGCGTTCCGGCGGCAGGTCCGGCCACCAGCGGCTGATGGCGCGGGGCGCGTCGTGGTTGGAGAAGGCCCACGACGGCCAGCCGCCGGGCGAGGCCTCCTCCGACCAGTTCAGGATCGCGCTCTTCAGCCGTCGGGGCGTGAGTTTCTGCGCGTAGAGGAAGTCGAAGCTGTAGGCGGTGGCCAGCCGCTTCGGCCCCTTGGTGTACTCCCGCATCTCGGCCAGGGCGTTCTCGCCCCCGATTTCCGCCACCGTGAAGCGGCCGGGCCGCTCGTCCACGACCGCCTGCACCCGCTCCAGGAAGGCGGGGATGGCGGGATGCGACTGGTTGAAGTCGTGGTCCTGGAAGTCGAAGGGGCGCGAGCGGTGTCGGTCCGGCGGGGCCGGCGGATTGTCGCGCAGTTGCGGGTCGTGCATCGCGAAGTTGATGGCGTCGAGCCGGAAACCGTCCACGCCGCGGTCGAGCCAGAATCGCGCCACCTGCAGCAGCGCCTCCTGGACCTCGGGGTGGTGCACGTTCAGGTCCGGCTGCTCGGGCAGGAAGTTGTGCAGGTGGTACTGCTGGCGGCGCGCGTCCCACCGCCACGACGGTCCGTGGAATACCGACTGCCAGTTCGAGGGGGGTGAGCCGTCGGGCTTAGGGTCGGCCCAGACGAACCAGTCGGCCTTGGGGTTGTCCCTCGACGCACGGCTCTCCTCGAACCAGGCCGACTGGTCCGACAGGTGGCAGTAGACCTGGTCGACGATGACCTTCAGCCCCAGGGCGTGCGCCTTCTCCACCAGGGCGTCGAAGTCCGCCAGCGTGCCGAACACGGGGTCGACGTCGAAGGGGTCGGCGATGTCGTAGCCGAAGTCCTTCATCGGCGAGCGGTAGAAGGGCGACAGCCAGATGCCGTCCACGCCCAGCGAAGCGACGTGCTCCAGCTTCGCCGTGATCCCCGGCAAGTCGCCGACGCCGTCGCCGTTCGAATCGGCGAAGCTTCGGGGGTAAATCTGGTAGATGGTCGCCCCGTGCCGCCAGTCCTGCGCGGGAAGGTCGGCAGCGCTCAACGCCCCGCCTCCGCGCGGCACACCACCCAGCCCAGCGCCGGAACCGAGAGCGCCAGCGTCCCCGGGGCGGCGCTCTGCGCGGGGCAGGCGCCGTGCAGCCCGGTCCAGCGCATGTAGGCCGCGTCCACGGTCGTATTCGCCGACTGCGGGGCCAGGCTGGTGTTGAGCGCGACCACGTACTGGCCGTCTTCGGGATCCGTGCGGGTGAAGACGTAGAACCCCGGCTTCTCGCCCGCCACCCGCACCACCTGCGCGCCCTGCCGCAGGCCGGCGTGCGCGTTGCGGATCGCGGCCATTCCGGCGATGGCGCGGTAGAGCGGCGCGGTCTCGTCGAAGCCGGGCGCGGCGGGCTTGGCCGCGCCCAGCCGCAGCTCGCCCTGGTAGGCCGGCACGCGGCTGTCGAACATCGTTTGGCGAGCCGCCTGGTCGCCGCCGAGCCCGACCATGCCCTGCTCGTCCCCGTAGTAGATGACGGGCGCGCCCCGGCTGAACAGGAGAAGGGCGTGGCCGAGCTCCACCCGCTTCAGGAGTTCGTCGCGCGAGGCCTTGGGGAGCTGCTTCTTCAGGAGGTAGGCGAAGCGGCCCATGTCGTGGTTGTCGAGGAAGGTCGGCAGCTGGGCGGCGCCGCCGTGGTCGGGCGAGAAGTCGGGGTCGGCCAGGAACAGGTGCGCCAGCCGCTCCGGTCCCGCCCGCCCGGAGATCACCGCCTCGGCCGCGGCCTGGAAGCCGAAGTCCAGCACCGCCGGATAGCCGTCGACGCGCGTATGCCGGGCGAGGACTGCGGAGTCGGAGTCGTACACCTCGCCGAAGACGTGGAAGTTTGGCCGCCCCTTGGACTTGGCGAAGCTGAGGACGGCGGGGATGAACTGGCGCCAGAAGCCCGGGTTCACGTGGCGCGCCGTGTCGATGCGGTAGCCGTCGATCCCGAAGTCGGCGATCCAGCTCTCGTAGATCTCGATGAAGCCTTGAACCACCAACGGGTTCTCGGTCATCACGTCGTCCAGACCCGCGAAGTCCCCTTGCGTGGCCGCCTCGGCGGCCGGGCTGCCGAAGATATCGCCGCGGTTGTGATAGAAGCGCGGGTCGTTCAGCCACTCCGGCTTCTTCACGTGCGCCTCCGCGGTGGGCACGTATGGGGTCAGCGCATAGTCGGGCCGCGTCAGCCGGGCGAAGTTCTCCGCCGTCAGGTGGGCGTCGTCGTCGCCCAGGAAGCCGTCGTTGATCGGCGCACCGTTCAACCCGCCCTTGCGGACGAAGGGATAGTCGGCCTCCGACCGATAGGGGCAGGGGAGGTCCGGCTTGCACTCCTTGTACTTGATGACGTCCGCGGTGTGGTTGACCACGATGTCCAGGATTACCTTCATCCCGCGCGCGTGTGCGGCGTCGACGAAGGCGCGGAAGTCGTCCCGCGTGCCGAAGTGCGGGTCGACGTCGGTGAAGTCGGTGATCCAGTAGCCGTGGTAGCCGGCGCTCTCGTGGCCGGGCGGTCCCTGCACCCACTTGTTGCGGAACACCGGCGCCACCCAGATCGCGGTCGCGCCCAGGTTCTTGATGTAGTCCAGGTGCTCGGTCAGCCCCTTCAGGTCGCCCCCCTGGTAGAAGCCCTGCCGCGTGGGGTCGAACCCGTCCTTCAGCGGCCCCTGCGCGGGGCCGCCGTGGTCGTTGGCGGGGTCGCCGTTGGCGAAGCGGTCCGGCAGCACGAAGTAGATCGTCTCGTCCTGCGGCAGGCGCTGGGTGAAGGCGGGCGCGGCGATCGCGGAGGACACGGGCCTGACGACGCGCGAGGCCCGGGCGGCCGGCCTGGCGTCGCCGCCGGAGGGCGCGCGTTCGCCGTCCGTCCGGGTCGGAAGGCTGAAACCGCGCGGCGCCTTGACCGGCTCGCAGGTCCCGTCCTCGCCGCGGACCATGCCCTGCGCTTCGCATGCGCCGGTGGAGGGGCGGGGCGACGACTGCGGCCGCACGCCGTCCTGCGCCGCGCTCGCCTGCAAGGCTACGCCCGCGCCCAGGGCGAGCCCGAGCGCCAGGATTACACTCTTTTTCATGCCACGAACGCTTCCCGTGATCGCGCCAGCCTCGCGTTTCGCCTCCTCCGATGCAAGTCGTGACGCGCTGGCCTTGAGCGGGCGGAAGGCGCCCCAAGCCTCACCCGGCCAGGCGCTTCAGCTCGTCGGCGGCGGTCTGCGCCAGGGACATCAGCCCCTCCTCGGCGAACACCTCCAGGGCGGCGGAGAGAGCGACGGCGGCCTCGGCGCGGCGGC
>CAZZZR010000121.1:0-7849 GCA_964658605.1 uncultured Caulobacter sp.
GCACTCTCCCTCCCGACCGGCGTGCCGGGCGTTGGGGAGCTCGAGGTCGCACGCCCGTCACGTCGTCGCCTCGCGCTGGCGCCACAGGCCCCGCTTTCCTATACCACCGGCCACGTCCCGCCCCGCGCTCCCCCGCGCCGGGCCCTTCCCTGCCGGAGCGGCCATGCCGAGCCTGAACGACATCCGCAGCGCCTTCCTCGGCTACTTCGAGGCGGCCGGGCACGCGGTGCAGCCGTCCGCGCCGCTGGTGCCGCAGGACGATCCCAGCTTGCTTTTCGTCAACGCCGGCATGGTCCCGTTCAAGAACGTCTTCACCGGCGCGCAGCAGCCTCCCGCGCCGCGGGCGGCCTCGTCGCAGAAGTGCGTCCGCGCCGGCGGCAAGCACAACGACCTGGACAACGTCGGCTACACCGCGCGCCACCACACCTTCTTCGAGATGCTCGGCAACTTCTCGTTCGGCGACTACTTCAAGGACCGCGCCATCGAGCTGGCCTGGACGCTCATCACCAAGGAGTTCGCCCTTCCGGTCGAGAAGCTCCTGGTCACCGTCTACGCCGACGACGACGAGGCGCACGGCCTCTGGCGCAGGATCGCGGGCCTGCCCGACGCGCGGATCATCCGCATCCCGACCTCCGACAACTTCTGGTCCATGGGCGACACCGGCCCCTGCGGCCCCTGCTCGGAGATCTTCTACGACCACGGCGAGGCGATACCCGGCGGCCCTCCCGGATCGGTGGACGAGGACGGCGACCGCTGGGTCGAGATCTGGAACCTCGTCTTCATGCAGTACGAGCAGTTCGGTGGCGACCGCCCGCGCGAACCCCTGCCCAAGCCCTCCATCGACACCGGCATGGGGCTGGAGCGGGTCGCCGCGGTGCTGCAGGGCGTCACCTCCAACTACGACGTCGACCTGTTCAGGACCCTGATCGCCCGCTCCGTCGACCTCACCGGCGTGCCCGCCGAAGGGGACGCCGCCCCCAGCCACCGGGTGCTGGCCGACCACCTGCGCGCCTCCGCCTTCCTGATCGCCGACGGGGTGACGCCCTCGAACGAGGGCCGCGGCTACGTGCTGCGCCGGATCATGCGCCGCGCCATGCGCCACGCGCACCTCCTGGGCGCCGCCGACCCCCTGATGCACCGCCTCGCCCCCACGCTCACCGCCGAGATGGGCGGCGCCTATCCCGAGCTGGTTCGCGCGGAGGCCTCCATCGTCGACACCCTGCGCCAGGAGGAGGAGCGGTTCCGCGCCACCTTGGGCCGCGGCATGGGCCTGCTCGACGAGGCGACCGCGGGCCTGGGCGAAGGCGGCGTGCTCTCCGGCGAGACCGCCTTCAAGCTCTACGACACCTACGGCTTCCCGCTGGACCTGACGCAGGACGCGGTGCGCGCCAAGGGCCTGACCGTGGACCTGGAGGGCTTCGACGCCGCCATGGCCCGCCAGAAGGCGCAGGCGCGGGAAGCCTGGGCGGGCTCCGGCGACCGCGCCCAGACCGCCGAATGGTTCAAGCTGCGCGACCGCCTCGGCCCCACCGCCTTCGTCGGCTACGACACCGCCGAGACGGTGAGCGAGGTGATCGCGCTGGTGCGCGACGCGGTGGAGGTCGACGCAGCGGAGGCCGGTCAGACCGCCGAGGTGCTGTTCGACTCCACCCCCCTCTACGCAGAGAGCGGCGGCCAGGCGTCGGACCGGGGCGAGGTCGAATGGCCGGGCGGCGCGGGCACGCTCGTGGCCGTGCGCAAGGAGGCGGGCGACCTCTTCGTCCACACCCTCCACGTCGAGACCGGCGCGCTGAAGTCCGGCGACCGGGTGCGGCTGGCCATCGACGCCGACGCCCGCACCCGTACCCGCGCCAACCACAGCGCCGCCCACCTCGTCCACGCGGCGCTCAAGAACGTGCTCGGCGGCCACGTGGCGCAGAAGGGCCAGCTGGTCGATTCCGAGCGGATGCGGTTCGACTTCAGCCACGGCAAGGCGCTCACCGCCTCCGAGCTCGACGCGGTGGAGGCGCAGGTGAACGCGGTGATCCGCCAGAACCTGCCCGCCAAGACCGAGCTGATGGCGCCGGCCCAGGCGATCGCCGCGGGCGCCGTGGCCCTGTTCGGCGAGAAGTACGGCGCGGAGGTCCGCGTCCTCACCCTCGGCCGCGCGCTGGAAGGGGAGGGCGCCTATTCCGTCGAGCTGTGCGGCGGCACCCACGTCGGCCGCACCGGCGACATCGCCCTGTTCCGCATCGTGGCCGAAACCGGCATCGCGGCGGGCGTGCGCCGGGTCGAGGCGCTGACCGGCGAGGCGGCGCGGCGGCTCCTGCTGGAGCAGGCCGCCCCGACCCTGGCGCTGGCGGGCGAGTTCAAGGTGCCGGTGGGGGAGGTGGGCGCCCGGGTCGAGGCGCTCTCGGCCGACCGCAAGCGGCTGGAGCGCGAGGTCGCCGACCTCAGGCGGAAGCTGGCGCTGGCGGGGCCCGCGACGGGCGGCGGCGCGGGCGGTCCGGAGGACGTCGCCGGCACAGCCTTCGTCGGCCGCGTGCTGGAGGGCGTCGACGGCAAGGGCCTGCGGCCGGTGATCGAAGACTTCAGGAAGCAGGCGCCGCAGGGCGTGGTCGCGGCCGTCGGCGTGGTCGACGGCAAGGCGGCGGTGGCTGTGGCGGTGGCGCCCGGCCTCACCGCCCGGTTCAGCGCCGCCGAGCTCGTGAAGGCGGCGGTCGCGGCGATGGGCGGCCAGGGCGGAGGCGGCAAGCCCGAGTTCGCCCAGGGCGGCGCCCCGGACGGCGGCAAGGCGCAGGCGGGAATCGACGCGATCAAGGCGGCGCTGGCGGGCTGACGTGGGCCCGCGCCAGCCAGGCGTCGCGCCCACGCGTCGTGTCTTCCCGGCCGGACTGCGGCGGGCGGTCGGCGAGGGGCTGCGGAGCGTCGGCCCTGCGCCCGGAGCGGCTGTGGGGCGTGCGGCGCCGAGAGGTGTTTTCGCGCGGGTTCGACGTTCCGCACGCCGCCGTCCCACGGCCGCATCGGGCTGCGCATCCAAGCGCCCTCCCCACGCCGATCGTCGCGCAGGCGGCCGTTGAAGCTCTCGTCCTTCTGCTGCGGCCTGCCGGGGCGATGTAGCGCCGCCGATCTGCGGGTCGTCCGCCAGGTCAGGATGGCGTGGGAGGTCAGCTCCGTGCCGTTGCCGCTGACGATCGTCGCGGGCCGGGCGCGGACCTGCACCAGCCGGTCGGGGGCGCGGGCGACGTGCAGGCCTGAGATCGAGGTGTCGGCCACCAGCGCCAGGCATTCTGGGGGGCAGGTGTCGATCACCGTCGGGATGCGGAAGCGTCGTCCATCGGTCGTCGGGTCGGAGACGGGGTCGAGGCTCCAGCGCTGGTTCGCCGGCAGCGGGGTCGTCGTGTCCCTATGGCCCGCCTGCGGCCGCCGCGCCGGCGCACGGTCAGCTTCTCTTCGGGGTAGAGGCGTTGGACGCGCTTCCTGCGGCGCACGTCACGCGCTAAGCTGCGGCGTCGTCGCGTAGGGGTGCGCCAGTCGAAGGCGAGAGACCGTCCACAGCATCCAGCCGCCCGCGAGCCAAGGCGAGAAGGTGATCAGCGGAATCAGGAGCCAGCCCAGCACCCCCAGATACGGCAGGCCGGCGACGATCCCGCCCACCGCGATGGCCGGGATCAGCCAGATCATGGGCAGCAGCGCCAGCATCAGCAGCGACAGCCCCGTCTGGGCGATCCCCGAGACATAGGCGCGCCGCTCGACGGGATAGACGACGCCCAGGACGCCGGTGCGGATCGGCGGCACGCCCAGGAACGGGTGCATCCAGACGTAGAGCTCCGCCTCCTTCCCCACCTCCAGGAACGGGTAGAGGTTCGACGCGCACGACACCCGGCCCAGCGTCTTGCCGCCTATGGTGATGCCGTTGATGAAGCGCTCCTTCTGGGTGTCGAAGGCTCCCGAGCGGGCGTGTCCGTAGCCGTCGGTGCGCACCACCTGGGTGGTGATCTCGGTGTAGTCGCCGAGCGAGGTGATAATTCCCTTGTAGATCATGGCGTGTCTCTCCCGGGTGTGGATCACAGGCTGCGGCAGCCGCCGGCGGCGGGCGTCTCGCCCGGCCGGATCGGCGGGAGCACGTTGTCGAGCCGCAGGGCGTAGGCTTCGGTGCGCAGCGCCCCGTCGATGGAGACCGTGCGGGCGAGCACGGCCGACTGCCCGGTCGGACCCGTGATCCGCCGCCACTCGATGCTCTCCTGGGTGTAGGGCTTGCCGCAGCGAAGGACGGTCAGGGTGAAGCCGCGCCGCTGCAGCTCGGCAAAGACGGCGCCGCGCGGCAGGTTGGCGCCGTCCTTCAGGTAGAACCGCTTGGCGCCGGCCGCGTCGCCGAAGGCGGCGGCGTTCATCTCGGTGGTGGCCGTCTTCATCGGACCGTTGAGGAAGCGGGTTCCCCGCTCGTCCCAGACCTCCTCGCTGGAGAATCCCGGCGGCGTGCGGGTGAACACCTTCGGGTACCACTTCACCGCAGTCTGCTTCTGCAGGACGGCGAAGGGCACGGCCCCCGAGTCGCCCAGGCTCATCCAGTCGATGAGGAGGGCGGCCGCCGCCTGGTAGCCCTGGCTTGGCAGGGCGCTGGCCGACGGGCCGGTGAAGGCGGTCTTGGAGGATGACCCACACTGCTCGGTGTAGCGCCCGACGTCCTGCGGCTTCAGCAGCGGCAGCTCGGTCTTCAGGTAGAGGGCGTAGGCGTCGCCCGGGCCGTTGACCTCGGGGCCGGCGTAGAAGACGGCCGCTTCGCCGCCCGTCGGCTTCGAGACTCGGAACCACAGGCGCTCGCGGCCCGCAGACCGGGCGACGGGACAGCGCGCGAGGTCCGCCTTCAGCCCCGCCGCGTGCAGCATCGCGCGCAGACCCGCCTCGTCCAGGTCGAGCGGCGGGGTGCGCATGTAGTAGGTGAGAACGCCCACGCGCGCGCCAGCGGCGAACAGCTCGCCCGGGGTCCCGGCGAGGTCCAGTTGGCCGCCCCTCGCCATGGCCGAGCCGTCGGCGGCGATCGTGTCCAGGAGCTTGGGGCCGCCCTGCGCCCAACGCACCGCGCTCGCCTTGTCCAGGTCGTCCCAGTCGGCCATCTCGCAGCAGAGCTGCGCAGGGCTCGGCCGAACGCCCGGGCGGCCGGGGAGGGAGGGGGCTGCGCGGGGGCGGGCGCCGCGGCGGCCGTTGCGAGCAGGGCGGCCAGGCTGAGGGCGGGCAGGGCGCGGTTCATTGGGCCTCGCGAGGGGGGCGTGGCTCCGCAGCGCTGACGTTAAATTGTCGCGCAGCTGAGCCGTTTCTTGCCTAGCCTTGGCGCCGGCTCCTAAGGTTCGTCCTCAAGCCTCCCTCAAGGATTTCTCAAGCGGTTCCTCCCCCATGGCTGGCGCGCGGATCGGCGAGGACGAGGGCCTGCTCGCCCGCCGGGTTTGGACCTTCGGCCGCTGCGTGTTCGACGAGAGCCGGCGGGAGTTGAGCGTCGACGGAACGGCCTTGGAACTGGAGACCAAGCCCCTCGACGTCCTGCTCGAGCTCCTGCGGCACGCCGGCGAGGTGGTCACCAAGGAGGAGTTGCTCGACGCCGTATGGCCCGAAGTGACGGTCGCGGAAGGCTCGCTCACCACCGCGGTGTCCAAGCTGCGCAAGGTCATGGGCGAAGGCGTGATCGTCACCGTGCCTCGCGTCGGCTACCGGCTGGACGGCCCGGTCGCCTCCCGCCTCGCCGGACGGGCCGCGGCCAAGCCCCTGCCGTTCGCGCCGGGCGAGGCCGTTCCCGAGCGTCCGAACTGGCGGTTCGTGGAGCGGTTGCACCTCTCGCCCGGTGGCGAGGTCTGGCGCGTCCGTCACGCCAAGACCGGCGAGGAGCGGATGCTGAAGTACGCGCTCGAAGGCTCGCGCCTGCAGGCGCTGAAGCGCGAGGTGGCGGTGATGCGGCTGTTGCGCGGGGCGCTGGGCGAGCGGCCCGACCTCGCGCCCCTGATCGACTGGAACTTCGAGCGCGCGCCCTACGTCTTGGAGACCGGCTACGGCGGGCTGGACCTGGAGCGCTGGGTCGAGGCGCAGGGCGGGTTCGCCGCCGTGCCGCTGGGCTTGCGGCTGGAGATCGCCGCCGCGGTCGCCTCGACCCTCTCGGCGGCGCACGGCGCGGCGGTGCTGCACAAGGACGTCAAGCCGATGAACATCGTGCTGGCGCCCGCGCCCGAGGGCGGCTGGGCGGTGAAGCTGGTCGATTTCGGCAGCGCGGCCGTGTCCGAGCGCCAGCAGCTCAAGGCGTTCCAGATCACCGACACCGCCTTCGCGCTGGAAGCGTTCGAGGGCGAGCGGGGCAGCGGGACGGCGGCGTGGCTCGCGCCGGAGCTCCTGGCCGGGGCCGCGCCCTCCACCGCGTCCGACATCTACGCGCTGGGAGTCGTGCTCTACCAGCTCGTCATCGGCGACCTGCGGCGCGTGCTGGCCGCCGGCTGGGAGGCGGAGGTTGCCGATCCGCTGCTGCGGGAGGACATCGCCGCCGCCTGCGCGGGCGACCCCAAGCGGCGGCTGGAGTCGGCGGCGGCGCTCGCCCAGCGCCTGCGCACCTTGTCGGCCCGCCGGCGCGAGCGCGACGCCCTGGCCGAGGCCGCCGCGCGGGCCGAAGCCGCGGAGGCGCGGCTGGCCCGCGCCGGCGCCCGCCGCCCTTGGGCGACCGCCGCCGGCGTGATCCTGGTGGTGGGCCTCGCGGCCGCCAGCGGCCTCGCGGTCGAGGCCGCCCGCGAGCGCGACGCCGCGCGTCGCCAGTCCGCGATCGCCGACGCCACCAACCGCTTCCTCGCCAGCGACCTCCTGGCCCGCTCGAACCCCTTCCGCAGCTCCAGCGCGCAGGAGAGCGTGGCCGAGGCGGTGAAGCAGGCCGCGCCCCTGATCGACGCCCGCTTCCCGCACGAACCCGCCGTCGCCGCCCGCCTGCACCAGACGGTGGCCAACGCGCTGGACAAGCGCAGCGACTGGGCCGCTGCGCGCAGCGAATACGACCGCTCGCGTGCGCTGTGGATCGTTGCCGAGGGTCCCGCCTCGCCGGGCGCGGTGGAGGCCGAGCTGCAGGACGCGATGATGGAGCCCCGCACCGGCCAGGGCGGCGGCGTGGGCCGGGCGAAGGCGCTGATCGCCGACGCGGAGGGCCGCTTGAAGGCGATGGCGCGCCCACGCCCGGATCTCGCAGTCTGGCTGCACTCCGCCAAGGGAATGGCGGCGCTGCTCAGCGAGGACCTCGCCACCGCCGAGCCGGAGCTGGCCGAAGCGGTGGCCCTGGCGGACCGTCAACCCCAGTTCGATCCTTCCGCCCGGCTCACCTTCCGCCAGCGCCTGGCCTTCACCCGCATGCGCAAGGGCGACGGGGCCGGGGCCGAAGCGGGCTTCCGCAGCCTCGCCCGGGACTTCGCCGCACTCGAGGAGCCGGACGGTCCCAACGTGCTGATGGTCCGGATGAACACCGCCCAGGCGCTGATGGTGCAGGGGCGCCACGCCGAGGCGATCGCCCAGGCGGACGCGGTGAAGCCCGAGCTCGAACGGCGCCTGGGCCCGGACCACGAGATGGCGCTCCAGCTCGTCACCACCCGCGCCCAATCGGAGGGGGTGCTCGAGCGGTGGGACGACGCGGTGCGCGACGATCTGACGGTGCACGCGGCCGCGGTGCGCAAGCAGGGGCCGAAGTCCTTCTTCGCCATCGCCACCCTGGCCGACGCCGCCACCGCCCGATGCCGCGGCGGCCACGCGCGAGAGGGCCTGGCGAACGCCGCCGGAGCCTGGCGGGACTCCAAGGCGGGCTTCGGCGCCTCGGCCCTCACCGCGATCGTCGGGCGCCTCGGCTCGTCGGGCTCGG
>CAZZZR010000122.1:0-7814 GCA_964658605.1 uncultured Caulobacter sp.
ACCCGCACATAGGCGACCGCGCCCCCGTCCGGCCGCACCTGCGGGTCGGTGGCGACGCTAAGGCCGAACAGGTCCATCGGCTTGAGCCGGGCTCCCGCCGGCTGCGCCCGCACCGGCGCGATGGCGAGCAGCGCAAAGGTGAGCGCGGCGAGGGACGCCGAGGTACGCATGGGATGTCCTGTGTTTGGAAGTGACGAACGGGCGCGCGCGGGGCGGCGCGCGCCCGTCGCTTCAGAGCCGCGCCCTGATCTTGAAGATAAAGGCCTGCCCGAAGTAGTCGTACGTCGAAAGCGATTGGCCGGAGAGCGTGATCGCGTACTTCGGCGGGTCCTGGTTGAACAGGTTGTTGATCGTCAGCTCGCCCGTCAGCCGCTTGGTGAAGTCGTAGCTGACCGCGCCGTTCCAAACCCAGTAGGGACCGACGCCGTAGATCTGCTGGGAGCTGCGTTGCAGGGTCACGTCCGCGTAGCCGCTGTCGATGTAGCGGCCTTGCAGATAGACCATCACCGGCCCGTAGCGGTAGCGGGTGGAGGCGTTCACGCGCCACTTCGGATCACCGATGTCTCCGCGCGTCTTGGTGATGACGCCCAGGATCTGGGTGTTGTGCTTCTCCTCGAAGAAGGCGTTGGTCTCGAAGCTGAGCGAGCCGTAGTCGCGGTCGTGGTGCAGACCGATGTGGGAGACGAAGGGCAGGTCGGCGACCTCGGTCGTGTAGGTCGCGTCCAGCTGCGCCCCGGCGAACTCCTGCGCGCCGGCGTTGACCAGCGGCGTCTGGAACGCCGTGACTTGGCCTTGCGCGTTGCGGGTGAACAGGCCGCAGAAGCTGTTGGGGTAGCTCGCCGAGTCGTAGCAGGCGTCCATCACCTGGGTCAGCGTCAGCGCCGTGATCGGATCCTTCAGGTGGATGTTGATCCAGTCCAGCGCGATCGACAGGCGCGGAACCCAGCGCGGGCGGAGCACGAAGCCCGCGGTCCAGGCGTTGGCGCGCTCGTTCAGGAGGTCGGCGTTGCCGCCGGTCGTCCCCAGAACCGAGGCGTTGACTACCTGCGACTTGAAGCCGTTGAGCGAGGCGCCCAGCGCCGCGAACTCGGCCGCGCAGTTGGTCCCCCGCTGGGGCTTGGCGGCGATGTAGTTGGGGTCGCACGGGTCCTGGGCGAACGACTGGGTATTGGTCGTCGGCAGGAACAGCTCCTCGATCGAGGGCGCGCGGACCGAGTGGGTGACGTTGCCGCGGAACTGGACGTCGTCCACCGGCGCGTACTTCAGCCCGAGGGTGAACACGTTGGCGCCGCCGGCGAGGCTGTTCTCGATCCGCCGGAACGAGCCGTCGAGCTCGGCCGACCGCACGTAGGGGATGGCCATGCGTGGCGAGATCAGCGGCACGGTCGTCTCGGCGTAGAACTCCTTGGAGTCGTAGCTGCCCGCCACGCCCGAGGAGGCGGCGTTGCGGCCCAGGCCCGCCGCGGCGAAAGCGTCGACGTCGTAGCTGCCGGACTCCTGCCGGTACTCGAAGCCGCCCGCCACCTGCACCGGCCCCGCCCAGAGGTCGAAGGGCGAGCCGTTGACGTTCAGCTGCACGTCCCGCTGGCTCAGCACCGAGGTGGCGCTGTCGCGGGCGGTGACGAAGTTGCGAGCCGCCGCGCTGGGCGCGCCGGCGCCGAACAGGTTGAGCGGCTGGCACGCCGTCACGGAGGTCGGCTGCACCCCGCCCGCGGGCACGGCGGGCGGGTTCAGCGTCACGCGGCAGACGATGTTGCCCGTCGCCGGGTCCTTCACGACGTCGATGGCGTTCAGGAAGTTGGCTTGGTTGATGTCGTAGTAGGTCTCGTTGCCCTGCGAGCGGCCGTAGTTGAACGCTCCGTCCCACCGGATCTTGCGGCCGAACAGGCTGAAGTCGCCCTTCAGGCCGGCCACGACCCGATAGGTGTCGATCGAGTTCTTGAAGCTCTGCGGCGCGAGATCGAGGTTCGCGCGCGACAGGTAGAAGGTGTCGGCCCCCGCCGCCGTCAGCACCGCGCGCGCCTGGTCGGTCAGGTAGGGGTTGGCGGTGGTGAACTCGAGCGGGCCGGCGCCGTTCTGGCTGGCGAAGAAGGCCGACTGGTAGGAAGGCTGCGCCGCGAGTTGGGTGCCCTCGATGTGTGAGTAGAGAGTCTCGAAATAGCCCGTGACGTGCGGCGTGATGTCGTAGTGGCCCAGGCTCCCGAGCTGCACCCGCTTGATTGGCGCGATGAAGGAGGACTGGCCCGCCAGGTTGTCCCCGTCGCCGCCCGAGGCGAAGACCGAGCCGTTGTTCTGGATGCCGAGGTTGACGGGCTGCAGCGTGCCGTCCGGCGCGAAGGCGACGACCGCGCCCGCCGCGTTGTGGATGGCGTCGGGATAGGCGGGGCTGCCGGCGTTGGCGATTCCGGGGGTCTTCGCCGGGATGCCGCCCGGGAAGATGCTGGCGACCGTGGCGTTGGGCACGTAGCAGGCGCCGTAACCGAGCGCGGTGCAGGCGTCGGACGGCTGCTGCGTGGCGTAGGGCAGCGTCCGCGGCCGGTCGGCGTAGGTCAGCCCGTCCTGCTGCGAGTACTCGACCGTGGCGACGATGTTGCCGCGGTCCTCCAGGAAGTTGGCGCCCGCGGTGACGCGGCCGACGTAGGAGTTGCCGTCGCCCTCCCGTGAGATGCCGTACTGCGCCTGCGCGTCCACGCCCTGGAAGTTGTTCTTCAGGATGACGTTGACCGTGCCCGCGATCGCGTCGGCGCCGTAGATCGGGGCGCCGCCCACCGACAGCACCTCCAGGTGGTCGATCAGGCCGACGGGGATGGTGTTCAGGTCCACCTCCTGCCCCGGAGGCGGCCCGCCGAAGGTGCCGGGGGGCGTGGGCGCGTTGCCGGAGACGAAGCGGCGGCCGTTCACCAGCACCAGCGTGCGTTGTGCGCCAAGCCCGTAGAGGTTCACGAACTGCTGGCCGACGTTCTGGCCGCTCTGCTGGCCGGTGTTGTTCGATCCGGCGGCCCCGAAGGCCGACAGCTCGTTCAGGGCGTCGCCCGCGTTGGTGAAACCGCGGTCGAGCAGCGTCTCGGAGCTGACGGTCTGGGCGGGCTGCAGCGTGTCGAAGCCGGCCCGCGGGATGCGCGACCCGGTGACGACCACCTCCTCGAGGGCGCCCTGGGCGGCGGGGTCGGCAGGCTGGGCGGGCGTCGCCAGCGGAGACTGGGCCGCGGACGTGGGGGAGGCGGGCGAGGCCGGGTCCGTGGTCTGGGCCGCCGCGGCGCCGATCTGGCAAAGCCCTGCGATCGCCATCGCCGCCGACGTGGACGCGAGCAGTCGTGCTCGCAGCACCTTTCGAGTCATGTCCAGTCCCCAAAGCAGAAGCCCCGCCGACGCCTGTGCGCCGGTCGCGCCCCCTTGCGTTCGTCCCCTCCCGGACCATGCGCGGCTTATGTGCTGCGTCATGGCCGGACCCTCGGTCTTGTGGCTTGGACGGCTGGAGCGCTTCAGCGAGCGTATTCGGCGGACCTGCAGTCCGCTTGAACTCTTCGCACCGCTTGCGCCGCCGCTTTCAACGCCGACCGAATGTCTCTGTTGAAATGACTTTAGCGGGGATGGGGGTGCGGAAAATCCCCCCGATCGGGGGGAAGCCTGAAGTTACCCGAGATAGGTCAGGGCGTAGCCTCGGGCCACGGCCTCCGCGCGGCTGTTCACACGGAACTTGCGATACAGGCTCTGGGCGTATTCTTTGACCGTTTCGGTGGACAACCCCAGGCGCCGCGCGATCGCACAGTTGCTCAGTCCCTCCGCCATCCCTTCGAGGCACTCGACCTCGCGCCGGGAGAGCAGGGCCTCCGATAGCGGGCGTCGGCGGGACTCCATGTGCTTATGCACGAGATGCCCCGTCAGGAACACGGTCGGCAACAGCGCCTGCAGCCGGTCATGGTCGAAGCTCTGTGCGCTGTAGAAGTTCAGCGAGGCGCATCGACCGCGCTCCAGCTTGATGCGGAAGGTGACGCCGGTCCGCACCCCCTGGCCGAGGCACCACACCAGCAGGCTGTCGTCGTCCGGCACGATGCTCCCGGCGTCGTCGATCCGGATGTCCGAGCCGCGGTTTTCGAACGTGATCGGCGTCGTCTTCATCTCGATGTCGCCGCGGGCGATCATCCGGCGCAGGGGGTCGTCGGACAGGCGCGGCAGGAAGGCGGTCATATAGTCGAGCGACAGACCGACCCCGTACATCTCGACGGGAGGATCGATCTCCCCGTCGAGAAGGTCATGCGTATACGACAGCTTGTCGAAGCCGATGGCGCAGGTGCGCTCCAGCATCGGAAGGTCGTCGGACGCGACGGGATGCAGCGTGGTCATGCCGGGACGGAGGCTCCGTTCTGGGCTCGCGGCGCGGCGGGGCGGCGCCGACCTTTGTCAGCGTGACGCGCAATGCACCTCACTGGCAAGAGATTGTCGCAAAATCGCCATCATGCCGAGCCCTGGCGCGGACGGCGCCTCGGCGATGGGCGCCGCCCGCTCGTTGGGTCAGGCGGGCGGGGTGAAGTCGCGCAGCCGCACCACGGCCGGGGCGTCCAGCTTCTGCAGCACCGAGACCATGAGATCGACCAGGCGGTCGAAATCGTCCCGGTTCATCACCCCGTTGTGGGCGTGGGTGTAACGGGCCGGCACGACGAAGTTGATCGTGGGCGCGCCGCCCGCCGCCGCCTGCATCTCGGCCGAGTCGTCGCCGTAGCCGGCCACGAGGTCGTGCTGCAGCGGGATGCCGCGCTCGCGCGCCGTCGCATCGACGAGCGCGACCAGCTTGCGGTTCGGCAGCTCGTCGAAGTCGTAGAGGAAGATCCCTGGTCCTGCGCCCAGCGCCACCTGCGAGTCCTCGGGCGTCGCGTCCTTGGTGTCGCCGGTGACGCCGCCTTCGATGGCCAGGCCCACGTCCGGCTTGACCAGGGCGCTGGCGGTCTTGGCGCCGCGCAGGCCGATCTCCTCCTGCACGGTCGCCGCATAGATCAGGTGGTTGGGGTGGGGCGTGGTCGCCATCCGCCGCATCACCTCCAGCAGCACCGCGCATCCGACCCGGTCGTCGAACGCCTTGCCGACGTAGTTGCGCGTGCCGTTCAGCGCCTCGAACCGGGAGTCCGGCACGACGGGATCACCGGGCCGCACGCCCATGGCCTCGACCTCGGCGGCCGTACGCGCGCCCACGTCGAGGAAGACCGCGCTGCGGGGGATAGGCTTCGCGCGCTCCTCGGCGGCGGCCAGGTGGATGTCGCGGATGCCGGTGACGGCGTGCACCGGGCCCTTGGACCCGATGATGATCCACCGCTGCCCCGGCAGCGCCTGGTCCAGCCAGCCGCCCAGCATCTGCATGGAGAGGAAGCCGTCCGGTGTGGTCCGCCGGATCACGCCGCCCAGTTCATCCATGTGCGCGTCGATCATGATGCGCGGGCCGCTTCCGCCCCCGTCGGCGATCACCGAGCCCAAGCCGTCGTAGGTGATAGAGGCGGCGTACGGCTTCATGTGCGCGACCATGATGGCGCGCACCGCCTCCTCGAAGCCGGACGGCCCTGGCGCGTCGGTCAGCTCCGCCAGAAGGTCCTGGATGCGGTCGGCGCTCTGCGCGGCCCCCGCTCCGGCGAGGACGCAGAAGGCCAGAGCCGCGGCCGCCAACCGGCGAAGACCTTCGTTCAAGCGCATGCCGAACCCTCATGAATGGCGCCTCGAGGCTGACACGCCGCAGCCGTGCCCTACACCCCCCCGGACGGGGGAGTTCGCCTCGACAGGCGATCCGTGGCGATGACGCTATTTCGAGCCTGTCGGTTGGAGCCGGGCCGTCCGCGTTTCGCAAAGGCGCTGGCTCCCGAATGCGGTAGTTTGGCGGCCGCCGGTGTCGGCGTTGAGGGACCGGGCTGCAACAGCTCGTCGGTCGACGCAGCCTGCGCGTAGGGAGCTATCCATGGCCAAGTTGGACGGAGCGATCGTGGTGGTGATCGGCGGCGCCTCGGGCGTCGGCTTCGCCGTGGCCGCCGCGGCGATAGCGGCGGGCGCCGAAGTCATCGTGGGGTCCAGCCAGCCGCCGCGCGGGGAGGCCGCCGCCGGGACGCTGGGCGCCCGCGCCAGGGGCGAGGCCGTGGACGTGAAGGACGAGGCATCTGTCGCCGCCTTCTTCGAGGCGATCGGCCGCTTCGACCATCTCGTGTTCACCGCGGGCGACTGGGGCCACATGTTCGGCCCGACACGAAGCCTCGACATCGAGGCGAGCAAGGCGCGACTGGAGGTCAGGTTCTGGGGGGCCGCCCGCGCCGCCAAGCACGCCCTGCGCCACATCGCCGGAGAGGGCTCCATAACGCTGACCGGCGGAATGCTGGCGCACAGACCCATGCCGGGCGCGCCTCTGGTCACAGCCTCCGCCCACACGACCGAAGGCCTGGCCATGGGTCTTGCGCGCGACCTGGCTCCCGTCCGGGTCAATGCGGTGTGCCTGGGCCTGATCATGAGCGAGCAGGTGAAGCTCATGGGCGAGGCCACGATCCGCGCCTTCACCGCCAACCTGCCGATTCCCCGAGGCGGAACCGTCGAGGAGGCGGCCGAAGCCTACCTCTACCTTATGCGCGCCACCTATGTGACCGGCCAAGTCGTGCGAGTGGACGGCGGCGGCAGCCTGGTGTGATCAGCGTCCGGATATCGGAAGAAGGCGCGAGTCCGATACCCGCACGATTGTGACGGCGCCGCAGCCTCATCCCGGCTTCGCGTTCCAGCCGCCGCCCAGAGCTTGGAAGACCAGCACCTGGTCCGAGGCGAGTTGCTGTTCGGCCTGGGCCAGCGCGGCGTCGTCGGCGATCAGGGTGCGTTCGGCGTCCAGCTCGTCCAGCGAGCCGATGGCGCCCGCGCGGAAGCGCTCGGCGGCGGCCGCCACCGCGCGGGCGTCGCGGTCACGGGCGACGTGCAGCGCGTCGCGCCGGTCGAGGTCGGCGGCCTCGACGCTCAGCGCCTGCTCCGCCTCCCGCAGCGCGCCCAGCACCGCGCCGTCGAACGCGGCGAGGTCGGCCTGCGCACGGGCGTCCGCGGCGCGGATGCGCGCGCGGATCGCCAACTGGTTCGGAAAGGCCCAGGAGAGCGCCGGCCCCACCGACCACGTCCGCCCCGTCGCGGCCGTCAGGCCGGAGACGTCGCTGGCGGCCTGGCTGAGCGCCGCGCCCAGGCTGATGCGCGGGTAGAGGTCGGCGGTGACGACGCCGATGCGGTAGGTGTCGGCCGCCAGCCGCCGCTCGGCCTGCCGCACGTCCGGCCGCCGCGCCAGGAGGCCCGCCCCATCGCCCACGGGCAGGGGGGCGGTGAGGATGGGGGCGGTCGCGCAGGCGGCGGCGGCGGGCGTGGGCGCCTCGGGCGGGCGGCCGGTGAGCACCGCCAGGCGGTAGAGGGCTCCCGCCCGCTGCGCCTCCAGCGCGGGGAGGGCGGCGCGGGTCTGCGCCTCCAGGCTCTCGGCGCGCGACACCTCGAAGATGGAGGCGCCGCCCGCGTCGCGGCGGTTGCGGGTCACCTGCGCGCCGCGGGCGGCCAGGGCGATGGAGCGGCGCTGCACGGCGGCGGAGGCCGCGAAGCTGCAGGCGTCGGCGTAGGCGCGGGCGGTCTCGGCGGCGACGGTCACGCGCACCCCGTCGAGCGCGGCCTGAGAACCCTCCGCATCGGCGCGGGCGGCCTGCACGCCGCGGTGCAGCCGGCCGTAGAGGTCGAGCTCCCAGGCGACGTCCAGCGTAGGCTGCAGCGTCCAGCTCGACTGCGGGTCGACGCGGGCGGCGTCCTGCAGGATCAGACCGGGCAGGCTGACGCCG
>CAZZZR010000123.1:0-1138 GCA_964658605.1 uncultured Caulobacter sp.
GGCGCACACGCCGCCGGGCGCCAGCGCCGCCGCCAGGGCGATCCACGTCTCGGGCGCCGCCGCCGCGGCCAGGAGCGCCTCGGCCGCCTCGCCGAGAGCGGCGCCGGTCGAATCGCCCAGCGCCGTGCGCTGCGCCTGCGCCACATCCGCGGCTCCGAGGCCCAGGGCGGCGAGCGCCGACCCCCCGTCTCGCGCCCCCAGCACGTCGGCGAGGAAGCCCGCGCCCAGCACCTGCGGACTGAACGCCTCCTCCAGGCGGCGGGCGCCCGCGAGCGCGTCCTCGACGGCGGCGCGCTCCAGGTCGCTGAACCCGCGCGCGCGCATGGCTGCGGCCTCCAGGGACGGGACGGACTCCAGCGTCCGCGACCCGAGCAGGGCCTCGCGCGCTTCCGTCGGGCCGACGCCGAGCGTGGCCAGGCCCGCCATCGCAGCCGGCTTGACGACGGGCAGGGCCTTCCCGTCCGCCGTCTGGCTCCAGGCGACGGCCCCGGTCCACGGCTCCGCGCCGGGCGCAAGTCCGCCTAGCCGCAGGGCCAGCGCCGCGTCGCCGAACAGGGCGCAGGGCGACCCCGTCGCCCGCCGCCAGCGCTCACCGAAAGCCGCGGTCGCGGCCAGCGCGCCTGGCGACCCGATCGACAGCCCGCAGGCCACCAGCGCCTCGTGCAGGCCGGCGGGCGCGACGGCGGGCGCTCCGCCGATCCAGCCCAGCGCGCGGGCGAACAGCGCCGCGACGGCCAGCGCGTCTTCGCCGCCCTGAAGGTCGGCGGGGCGTACGGCGACGGCCGCCCTGGGCCCGGAGAGCAGCGCCCTGGTGGCGGCCGCCGCCTGGGGATCGGCGGCGCAGATCAGGAGCCCCGTCTCCCAGGCCGTGGCGGCGGTCGCGCCTGAGGCGACGGCGACACGGGGGCCAGGCGGGTCCGAAGGCGCGGCCGTCGCGCCCGCGCCGACGCGGGAGAGCAGCAGCGCGTCCTGCAACAGCGCGTCGTCCGCTCCGGCCGCACGCGCGTCGCGCAGAGCGGTCGCCAGCGCCGGGTTGGTCTGCGGCGAGGCGCAGTCCGCGCGAGGCCCGTCGCAGCGGTCCACGGCGTCGCGCACCGCCTCGAGCCGCCGCGCCAGCGCCGCCGCGGCCCCCTGCGCC
>CAZZZR010000123.1:1148-7779 GCA_964658605.1 uncultured Caulobacter sp.
GACGTAGTCGACCGCGCCGGCCTTGAGCGCCGCCACCGCGACACGGCTGTCCTCGGAGCCGGTGACGTAAACCACCGGCGGCGCGTCGGGCAGCGCGCGGATCGCCGGGAGCACGTCGAGGCCCGTCTGACCGGGCATGTGGTGGTCGAGGGCGACGACGTCGATGCCGCCCTGCGCCAGCCGCTCCAGGCGGCGCTCGCCGCCCCAAGCCTCCAGCGCCGCCGGGCCGTCCAGCAACAGAGGCGGAGCGGGCGCTTCGCCGGGCGCGGCCTGGCCGAGGAGCATCGCCGCCGTCAGCCGCCGGGCAACGACCCGCGCGTCGGCCTTCGTCAAGGCTGCGGCCGCGCCTCCCGCTGCGACGACCCGAGCGGACCAGGCGTCCGGACCGCCCTCCAGCGGCGCCTCCAGGTCGCGTTCGGGAAAGGCCTGGGCCCAGTCGAGCCAGGCCTCCACCTGCGCGTCGGGCCAGGCGGCGGGGGCCAGCACGACCGAGACCCGGTCGGCACGCTCGATCTCGCGGCGCTCCAGCGGCGGCCCGGCCCACGAGAGGGACGGGCGTCGGGCCGACGGCCGGGGCTTGCGGAAGGGGCGACTCGCGCGGGCGTCCATGCAAGTCAGGCTAGGATGCTTCGCGCCCGCGGCCAACGCGGCCGGCGCTCGCTGGACGCGGCCGGGCGACGCGGCTATGGCTCGCCGCCTCGACCCTCCCCAAGAAGGCGAACCCCCCTGTCGGTCCTGGCGCGCATCTTCAGCTGGTGGAACGGCGCCACGATCGGCACGCTGTTCACGATCGCCAAGTCCGCCGACAGGGTTGGCGAGGACGAGTTCGGAAACACCTACTTCCAGGCGCGCACCAACAAGGGCAGCTACGACAGCCGCCGCCGGCGCTACGTGACCTACCGGGGCTACGCCGAGCCCTCCAAGATCCCCCCCGAGTGGCACGCGTGGATGCATTACATGACGGACGAGCCGCCGACCGTGGCCCCGCTGCGCCGGCGGGCGTGGGAGAAGGACCACCTGCCCAACCTCACGGGCACCGCCTACGCCTGGCGGCCGCCGGGCTCGATCGCGCGCTTGGGCGAGCGGCCCCGCGCGGTGGGCGACTACGAGGCGTGGTCGCCGGACGGAGCGGAGTAGCGGCCATGGCGCGCGGACAGGTGTGGGCCGAAACCGGCGTCGGAGCCGTGGTGATCGCCGCCGCCGCGGCCTTTTTGATCTATGCGCTGAGCCATAGCGGCGGCAATGGCGGCGGCGGCTATCCGGTGTTCGCGCGCTTCGGGCAGGTCGGCTCGCTCGCGGCGGGAGCCGACGTGCGGCTGGCGGGCGTCAAGGTCGGCTCCGTCAGCGGCGTATCGCTCGACCCCAAGACCTTCCTCGCCCGCACCACCCTGTCGATCGATCCGAAGATCAAGCTGCCGGTCGATTCGACGGTGAAGATCACGTCCGACGGCCTGCTGGGCGGCGAGCACGTCTCGATCGAGCCCGGAGGCTCGATGGACGACATGAAGCCCGGCGCGGAGTTCCAGAACGTGCAGGGCGCCGTGGACCTGTTCGGCCTGATCGGAGCCTTCCTGCGGCCGGGCGCCGGCGGGACAGACACGAAGGCTTCGGGGGCCTCGTCTGCGCCCGCCTCTCCGGCGTCGACCTCGGCGCCGACGCCTTCGCCAGCCGCGCCGGCGGCCGGGACCTACGGCGCGCCGTGAGGCCGACGGCGGCCGCGGGGCTGGCCGTCGCCCTGGCCCTGGGCGCCGCCCCGGTCGGTTGGACGCAGGAGACGCCCGCCGCGCCTCCCCCTTCGACGCCGGCTCCGTCGCCGCCAGTCGCCACGCCGTCTTCCCCGCCGCCGACCGCGCCCGTCACCCAGGCGCCGCCGGACGAGGAGAGCGAGCCGCCGCCCCAACCGGCCGCCGCAGCCAAGCCGACGCCGCCCGAACCGCCGCCCAAGCCGCCGGAGCCCCTGAAGCGCACCCGGGGCGACGCCGCCATCCTGCAGGCCACCGACAAGATCACCGCCGAGACCCTGCGCTTCCAGGCCCGGGTCGGTGCGCCCGTCCGCTACAAGGATCTCGTGGTCACGGTGCGGGCCTGCGAGACCTCCGCCGCCGACGAGCCGGTGAAGGACTCGATCGCGCACCTCGAGGTGGTCAGCCGGCCCACGTCCGTGCAGGGCCGCGAAGCGACGACGCGGCTGGTCTTCCGCGGGTGGATGTTCGCCAACTCCCCGGGCCTGCACCCGTTCGAGCACCCGGTCTACGACCTGTGGCTGATCGCCTGCAGGACCGTCGCGCCGTCGGCCCCCGCCGGCAAGCGGTAGAAGTCGCCGGTCGCCGCCAGCGCCTCCGCAAGCCTGCGGCGGTAGGCCCGCCGGGGCGTCTCGACCGTGCCGAACTGCGCCAGGTGCTCGGTCTGGAACTGCGCGTCCAAGAGCCGGTAGCCGCCCGCCGCCAGCCGGCCGACGAGGTGGACCAGCGCCACCTTGCTGGCGTCGGTCGCTCGGGAGACCATGCTCTCGCCGAAGAAGGCCGCCCCCAGGGACACGCCGTAGAGGGCGCCCGCCAGGGCCCCGTCGCGCCAGCACTCCACGCTGTGCGCCTGTCCGCGGCGGTGCAGTTCGCCGTAGAGCCTGCGGACGGTGGGGTTGATCCAGGTCTCTTCCCGGTCGGGCGCGGCCTCGGCGCAGAGCGCCACCACCGCGTCGAAGGCGGTGTCGATCCGCACCTCGAAGGGGTCGGCGCGCACGGTGCGGCCCAGCCGGCGCGGCACGTGGAAGCCGTCGATGGGGATGACGCCGCGCAGCTTCGGCTCGACGAGATAGGTCCGCTCGTCCTCACGCCCCTCGCCCATGGGGAAGACGCCCGAGCGGTAGCAGGCGACCAGGGCGTCGGCCGTGAAGCTCACGGCCGCATCGTCAGCCCTGCGCCTTGATCCACTGTTCCAGCCAATGGATGTGGTAGGCGCCGGACTGGATGTCGGGCTGCGCCAGCAGGTCCTGGAACAACGGGATGGTCGTCTCGACCCCGCCCACGACCATCTCGTTCAGGCAGCGGCGCATGCGACAGACGGCCTCCTCGCGGTCGCGGCCGTGGACGATCAGCTTGCCGATCAGGGAGTCGTAATAGGGCGGGATGCGGTAGCCGGCGTAGATGGCGCTGTCCAAACGCACGCCCAGGCCCCCCGGCGCGTGGAAATCGGACACCGTGCCGGGCGAGGGGGTGAAGGTGCGCGGGTTCTCGGCGTTGACCCGGCACTCCATCGCCCATCCTTCAAAGTGGATGTCCTCCTGCGTGAACGACAGCGGCAGGCCCGCAGCGATGCGGATCTGCTCGCGCACGAGATCGACGCCGGTGATCGCCTCGGTGACCGGGTGCTCCACCTGCAGGCGAGTGTTCATCTCGATGAAGAAGAACTCGCCGTTCTCGTACAGGAACTCGATGGTGCCGACGCCGAGGTAGCCGATGGCGCGGATTGCATCGACCACCACCTTGCCGATCTTGGCGCGCGCTTCGGCGTCGATGGCTGGGGAGGGAGCCTCCTCCAGCACCTTCTGGTGACGACGCTGCAGCGAGCAGTCGCGCTCGCCGAGATGGCAGACGTTGCCGTGGCTGTCGGCGATGACCTGCAGCTCGATGTGGCGGGGCGTCTGGAGATAGCGCTCCATGTAGACCGTGCCGTCGCCGAAGGCGGCGGCGGCCTCGGTGCTCGCGGTCTGCACCGCCTCCGCGAGGCCGTCCTCCGACTGCGCCACCTTCATCCCGCGCCCGCCGCCGCCGGCGGCCGCCTTGATGAGGACCGGATAGCCGATCGCCTTGGCCGCTTCGAACGCCTCATCCACCGTGGCGACGCCGCCGTCGGAGCCCGGGACGACGGGGATGCCCGCCGCCTTCACCGTCGCCTTGGCGCTGATCTTGTCCCCCATCACCCGGATGTGCTCGGGCTTGGGCCCGATGAAGGTGACGCCGTGCGCGCCCACGATCTCGGCGAAGCGCGAGTTTTCGGACAGGAAGCCGTAGCCGGGGTGGACGGCCTGGGCCCCGGTGATCTCGCACGCAGCCAGGATGGAGGGGATGTTCAGGTAGCTCTTGGCCGCGGGGGCGGGGCCGATGCACACGCTCTCGTCCGCCAGCCGCACCCACATGCCCGACGCGTCGGCTTCGGAGTGCACGGCGACGGTAGCGATCCCCATCTCCTTGCAGGCGCGGATGATGCGCAGCGCGATCTCGCCGCGGTTTGCGATCAGGATCTTCTCGAACACGGCCGCGACCCTATTCCAGGATCACGAGCGGCTCGCCGTATTCCACGGGCTGCGCGTCGCCGACCAGCACTTCCACCACCGTGCCAAACCGGGGCGAAGGGATCGGGTTCATGGTCTTCATCGCCTCGATGATCAGGAGCGTCTGCCCCTCCGTCACCCGGTCGCCTGGCTTTACGAAGGGCGGCTGTCCCGGCGTCGCCTGGAGGTAGACGGTGCCGACCATCGGCGACTTCACCTCCTCGCCCATCGGCGCGGGTGGGGCCGCGGGAGCGGCGGCGGCGGTGGCCGGAGCGGCCTGAAGGGCGACGGCGGGCGGCGGGGGCGGGGCGGCGGCGGTCGCGGCGATGGTCACCTCGCGCGCGACCCGGATGCGCAGGTCGCCCCGCTCCACCTCGATCGTGGTCAGGTCGGTGGCGTTCAGGATGTCGGCCAGTTCGCGCACGACCCGCGTGTCGATCCCGGGCTCGGCGCCCGGGGCGGACACGTCGTCGTCCGAGCTGGCGGAGGGCCGTTCGCTCATGCTTCGTCCTTGAGGTCGTCTACGCGCGGCCCGTCGGCCGCTTCGGCGAGGCGGGCCGCCGCCTCCACCGCGAGCTCGTAGCTCACCAGCCCCAGCCCCTGGATCACGCCGGTGGCGGCCAGGGACACGTAGGTGGTGCGGCGGAAGTCCTCCCGCGCGGCGGGGTTGGAGAGGTGGCACTCGATGACCGGCAGCTCGGCCGCCTTCAGCGCGTCCAGCAAAGCGATCGACGTGTGGCCGTAGGCGGCGGGATTGATGACCAGCGCGCAGGCAGCCTCGCGCGCCTCCTGGATCCAGTCGACCAGCTCGCCCTCGTGGTTGGACTGGCGGAAGACCACCCGGCGGCCGAAGTCGCGGGCGCGCGCCTCGCAGGCCTCGCGCACGTCATCCAGCGTGTCACAGCCGTAGATGGCGGGCTCCCGCACCCCCAGGAGGTTCAGGTTGGGGCCGTTGAGCACGTAGATGGGTTTCGCCATGTCGGCGTTGCGCGCCCTGTGAGTCTGAGTCGTGCGGCGGTCGAGCGGGGGCTTGTATCTCCCGCGGCGCCCCCCCACAACCCGAGCGCTCCCGGCGAGGCCCCATGCAGCTCCAGATCAACGGCGAGGCGAAGTCCGACGTCGGCGCCCGCACCCTGGCCGCGCTCGTCGCCGAGCTGGGGCTCGACCCCCGCAAGGTGGCCGTGGAGCGCAACCTGGAGATCGTGCCGCGCTCGCTCTACGGCCAGACGCCGCTGGCCGAGGGCGACCGCATCGAGATCGTGCAGTTCGTAGGCGGCGGCTGAGGCGGGCGGCTCCGCTGCGGCGACGCGACTCAGGGGCGCCGAATCACGGGGTCCTCTAGGATCACCCGATGGCCGACGGTTCGGGACACCTGACCTTCCTCGACGTCTCGCGCTCGCTGACGGGCCGCACCTGGCGCGAGCGGCCCGCCGACCCGGCGCTGGCGCGGGCGCACGCCCTGCGGCTCGGACTCGCAGCCCCCCTCGCACGCGCCTTGGCCGCCCGCGGCGTGAGCGAGGCCGAGGCGGAGACCTTCCTGCGGCCCACGATGAAAGCGCTCTTCCCCGACCCGTCGGGCTTTCGCGACATGGATCTCGCGGCGGGCCTGATCGTGGACGCCGTGGCCGACGGCCGGCGCTGCGTGGTGTTCGCCGACTACGACGTGGACGGGGCGACCAGCGCCGCGCTCCTGGTGCGCTGGTTCCGGGCGATGGGCGCGGAGCTGGCCGTCACCGTGCCTGACCGGATGACCGAGGGCTACGGCCCCAGCCCCGCCGCCTTCCGCCGCCTCAAGGCCGAGGGCGCCGAGTTGGTCGTCACCGTCGATTGCGGCGCGGCCGCCCATGACGCGCTGGAGGCCGCCGCCGACCTCGGGCTGCCGGTGATCGTGGTCGACCACCATCTCATGCGTCCGGGAGAGGCTCCGCGCGCGGCGGCGCTGGTCAACCCGAACCGGCCCGACTGCGCCTCGGGGCAGGGGCATCTGGCGGCGGCGGGCGTGGTGCTGGTGCTGCTGGCGGCGCTCAACCGCGAAGCGCGGCGGCGGGGCCTGGTCTCTGCAGGGGACGAGCCCGACCTGCGCCGCTGGCTGGACCTCGCGGCGCTGGGGGCGATCTGCGACGTGACCCGGCTGACAGGCTTCAACCGCGCCATCGCCTCGCAGGGGCTGAAGGTGATGTCGGCCTGGGGCAATCCCGGTCTTGCGGCGCTGGCGCGGACGGCGGGCGCCTCCGGCGCCGCGTCGTCCTTCCACGCGGGCTTCCTGCTGGGGCCGAGGATCAACGCGGGCGGCCGGATCGGCCGTTCCGACCTGGGCGCGCGCCTGCTCGCCACCGACGATCCTGACGAAGCGCAGGCGCT
>CAZZZR010000124.1:0-7683 GCA_964658605.1 uncultured Caulobacter sp.
TGCTGCGGGTGCAGGGGCGGGAAGAGCGCGAGGTCGAAGCCCAGCGGCCCCAGCGCCGCGTCCGGCCGCCCCACCGCCAGCACCGGCAGCCGCCGCGCCGGGTCGATGGCGCGCAGGCGCGGCGGCAAGGCCAGGAGGTCCGGGTCGAGGTCCGCGAGATCGACCAGCACCGCGTCGAATGGCTGGCGCGCCACTGCCACGATCGCGGCGGGGGCGGACCGCACGGTCAGCGTTCGCCAGCCCCGCGAGTCCAGACCCTCGGCGAGGCCGCCCAGTCGCGCGTCCACCGGGGCCGCGACCAGCACGCGGGGGATCGCCGACTCGAACTCCTGCATCGCTCCCGCCTGGACTACGCCCGACCCTAGCAAGCGGGGCGCGGAGTCGGAACCGGCCTCGTGCGGCGACGGCGGCAGGCGTGTTATGGCGGATGCGCGACGCCGACTGGGGGCCGCGCAGGAGACCGTCGATGCCGCAGGGACCGCTGGCCGGGCTGAAGGTGCTGGAGTTCGCGGGGATCGGACCCGGCCCGTTCGCCTGCATGCTGCTCGCCGACCTCGGCGCCGACGTCGTGCGGGTCGACCGCACGGGCGGCGGCTCGCGCCTGCCCAAAGACGTGATGGTGCGCGGCCGTCGCTCGGTCGCGCTCGACCTCAAGGCCCCCGCCGCGATCGCCGCCTGCCTCGACTTGATCGCCAAGGCCGACATCCTGGTGGAGGGGTTCCGCCCCGGGGTGATGGAGCGGCTGGGTCTGGGCCCCGAAGCCGCCCTCGCCCGCAACCCGAAGCTGGTCTACGGCCGCATGACCGGATGGGGGCAGACCGGGCCGCTCTCGCCCACCGCCGGCCACGACATCGACTACCTCGCCATATCCGGCGCGCTCGGGGCGATCGGGCTGGAGGACAAGCCGATCCCGCCCCTGAACCTCGCCGCCGACTTCGGCGGGGGCGCGATGTACTTGGTCATGGGCGTCCTGGCCGCTGTGCTGCACGTGAAGTCGGGCGGCGAGGGGCAGGTGGTGGACGCGGCCATGACCGACGGCGCCGCTTCCCTCACCACCATGTTCCACGGGATGCGGGCGGCCGGGATCTGGTCGGACAGGCGCGCCTCGAACCTCCTGGACGGGGGGGCGCCCTTCTACGATACCTACCGCTGCGCGGACGGCGGCTGGATCGCGGTGGGCTGCATCGAGCCGCAGTTCTACGCCGCCTTCCTGCAGGGCCTCCGGATCGACCCCGACAGCCTGCCGCACCAGATGGACCAGACGCAGTGGCCCGCCACGAAGGCGCGCTTCGCCGAAGCGATCGCGGGGAAGACCCGCGAAGAATGGGAGGCGGTGTTCGCCGGGACCGACGCCTGCGTCTCGCCGATCCTGTCGCTCGGCGAAGCGACGCGCCACCCGCACAACCTGGCGCGCGAGGCCTTCGTGGAGATCGACGGCGTGGTGCAGCCCGCGCCTGCGCCGCGCTTCTCGGCCACGCCGGGTGCGGTCCGCTGGGGCGCGCCGGTCGCCGGGGCCCACACCGCCGAGGTGCTGCGCGACTGGGGCGTCGCGGCCGAGACCCTGGCCGCGCTCTCGCCCGCTCCCGAACCCCTCGTGGGCTGAGCCGGCGACCGCCGCATGTCCGACGACCCGCATCTCCGTCGCATCACCGCCCCGCCGAGCGAGCTCGGGGTGCGGGCGAGCTGGCGCGTGGTCCGGCGCGCGCTCGGGCGGCTGTGGGGCCGGGACGTGATGCTCTACACGGGAGGCGTCAGCTTCTTCGCGCTGCTGGCCTTCTTCCCGGCGCTGACCATCCTGGTGGGCCTCTACGGCGCCTTCTCGACGCCGGAGATGGCGGCCAAGTTGGCGGCCGGCCTGGCGTTCCTGCTGCCCTACGACGCGCAGGCGCTGTTCACCGACGAGCTGATGCGGCTGTCGACCACCTCCAAGGGCGCGATCTCCCTGCAGAACGGCTTTGCGCTTGTGGTCGGCCTCTACGCCGCGCACCGGGGGTTCAAGGCGCTGCTGGCGGGGCTGTCGTTCATCCACGAGGAGGACAAGCCGCACGGCTTCGTCCGCTTCAACATCATGGCGGCGGTGGTGGCGGCGGCGGCGTTCGCCCTCGTCGCCTTCCTGTCGTTCGCCATCATCGTGGTGCGGATCGCCACAACGGCGCTGAACCTGCCGCCGCTCGGCGCCTCCTTCTTCTCCAACGAGTGGACCTGGGCGGCGGGCGGGCTGACGGTAGGGCTGACCTTCCTCTACCGCTACGCCATGTCGAGCGACCTGGTGGGCTGGAGGGCGTCGGCGATCGCGGGGGCTGCGGCGGCGTTCCTGTCGCTGGCGGCGTCCCTCGCGTCGGCGGTCTACGTGGGCCAGATCGCGCACCTGGGCGCCACCTACGGCTCTATCGGAGCTGTGGTCGTGTTCCTGGTCTGGCTGTCGTGGAACGTGAACGCGGTGTTCCTGGGGGGCGCGCTGGCCACCGAGACCGAGATCGCGCTCAAGGCGCTCGACCTGGAGTGGGCGGCGCAGGAACGCGGCCGGGGCGGCGCACCACGAACCGCATCGCCTCGCCCTGCGGCGACGCCTCCAGCACCTCCAGCCCGTTAGCCCGCGCGAAGTGCGGCACGTCGAGCTTGGCGAGCGGGTCGTCGGCCAGGAGCGCCACCGCCTCGCCCGGTGAGCACGCCTCCAGCGCGCGACGCAGCCGCAGCGTCGGGACGGGGCAGCGATGCCCGCGGGCGTCGACCTCGATCATGGCGCGCTTGTCGGGCGGGACCGAACCGGGAGCAAGCTGAACGATTCGCCGCGGGTGTGCGTTGGCAGGCCGACCGTTCTCTCGCCGAGGCCTCCATGCCCGCACGTCCCACCTGGCAGGGCCACCTGCGCCTCTCCCTCGTTACCTGCCCGGTGGCGCTCTACACGGCCACGAGCCGCGCGGGCGACGTCTCGTTCAACCTGATCAACCCCAAGACCAACAACCGTATCCGGATGGTCACGACCGACCCGGACACCGGGCCGGTCGAACGCTCCGACTTGGTCAAGGGCTACGAGGTGGAGAAGAACCGCTACGTGATCCTGACCGAGGACGAGATCGCATCCGTGCGGCTGGAATCCACCCGGATCATCGACATCGACCGCTTCGTCGACGCCGACGAGATCGACCGGCTGTACTGGAACGACCCCTACTACCTCGTCCCATCCAGCGACATCGCCGCCGAGGCGTTTGGCGTGATCCGCGAGGCGATGGCGCACACCAACAAGATCGCGCTGGGGCGCGTCGTGCTGCACACCCGCGAGCGGCTCCTGGCGCTGGAGCCGCGCGACAAGGGGATCGTGGCGTGGTCGCTGCGCACCAAGGGGGAGGTGCGGGGGACGAAGGACTACTTCGACGACATTCCCGAGGTGAAGGTCGACAAGGGCATGCTCGCCATCGCCGAGAAGATCATCGAGCAGCAGGAGGGTGACTTTGACCCCTCCACCTTCAACGACCGCTACGAGGATGCGCTGAAGGCGCTGATCGCGGCCAAGGAGAAGGGCCAGAAGCCCGTGACCGCCGAGAAGCCGCAGGACACCAAGGTCAACGACCTGATGGAGGCGCTCCGCGCCAGCCTGCAGCGGGGCGCCGCGCCCTCGCCTGCGCGCAAGGCCGCGCCCCGCAAGCCGGCCGCCGACCGCAAGCCCGCGCGCCGCCCCTCCGGGCGCCGCAAGGCCGGTTGAGGCGCCTTCAGCCCTCCGCCGTCTCGGCCTCGAAGGGGCAGTAGCCCCGCTCGACCAGCCGCCGGGCGGCCTCGTAGGCCTCGCCCAGCTCGTTGAAGGCGACGTGCAGTGCGGCGAGCCTCGCGATCGCGTCCGCATCCGGGGACGGTCCCGCCCCCATCGCCGCCTTGATCCAGGCCGCCCGCGCCTGCGCCACGGCCAGCGCCAGCTTCTGGAAGTCCGAGGGCCTGAGCTTGCCGACCGCGGCGCCGATCACCTCGCGGTTGGCGGCGAAGGCGGTGTAGTCGATCCGCTCCAGCTGCCCACGGAGGCGCCGCTCGGCCAGGGGGTCGAGGTCCTGCGGCTCGAAGTGGTCCGGCCCGATTCGCCGGTACTGGGTCGCCATCACGCTCACGGCGCCGTCTCCCCTGGATGTCGAGGGCCAGGGTAGGGGCTCGGACTTAAGGCGCGCTTACCGTGGTCGAAGACCCGGCGTCACTCGAACACGATCGTGGGCGGGGGCTTGAGGCCGAGGCCCGCGTCCAGCGCCTCCAGCACCTGCGCGGCGGCGTCCAGCAGGGCGCGGGCGGCGGGGGCGGCGGGGTCGGCGGCGACGAGCGGGCGGCCGGCGTCGCCGCCTTCGCGCAGCGCCACCGATATCGGCGTCTCCCCCAAGAACGGCGCGCCGATCTCCTGCGCCACGCGCCGCCCGCCGCCCCGGCCGAAGATGGCGATCTCCGCGCCCGAGGCGTCGGCGAAGAAGGCCATGTTCTCGATCACCCCCAGGATCGGCGTGGCGGTCTTGGCGAACATGGCGGCGCCCCGGCGCACGTCGATCAACGCCACCTCCTGCGGCGTGGTGACGATCACCGCACCGTCGATCGCCACGCGCTGGGCCAGGGTGAGCTGCACGTCGCCGGTGCCGGGCGGCATGTCGATGACCAGCACGTCCAGCGGTTGCGCCTCCGTTCCCCACGCCACGTCGTTCAGGAGCTGCGTCACGGCGGACGAGGCCATGGGCCCGCGCCAGATCATGGGCGCACCCTCGTCGACCAGGAGGCCGATGGAGGCCACGCCCACGCCCCAGGCCTCGACGGGTTGCAGCTTGCCGTCCGCCCCCACGTGCGGCTCCCCCTCCAAGCCCAGCATCTTGGGCGCGGAGGGGCCGTAGACGTCGGCGTCCAAGAGGCCCGTGCGCCGGCCCAGCAGCGCGAAGGCGCAGGCGAGGTTGGCGGCCACAGTGGACTTGCCGACCCCTCCCTTGCCCGACGCGACCGCCACCACCTTACGGACGTGGGCGGGACGCTGCGTAGCGGGCGCCGCCGGAGGGGGCGCCTGCGCATCGGCCCCCGCCGCCGCTCCGCGCCGCACCCGCACCACCTCGCGCGGACGGGCGGGCGGCGCCGACGCCCCGCCCGCATGGGCGGTGAGCGCCACATGCGCGCGCGTCACCCCCGGAAGCGCCCGCAGCGCGGCCTCCGCGGCGTCGCGCACCTCCGCGTAGAGGGCCACGTCGCCTGCCGGCGCCTCGATCATGAAGCCCGCGCGGTCGGGGCCGACCACCAGCCCCTGCACCAGCCCCGCCTCCGCCAGCCCCTTGCCGGTGCGGGGATCGCGGATGCGGTCCAGGGCGGTCAGCACGTCGGCGCGGTCGGGCATGACGGGGGTATGGGGGTGAGGCGGGACGGGCGCAATCGCTCCCCTTCCGCCGCGCTGTGGCGTCGGGGCATAGTCGCCCCATGCGCCCGCCCATCCTTCTCGCCGCCGCCCTGATCCTCGCAGCGCCCGCCGGCGCGACGCCGCGCACCGGGTACGCGCTGGACGGGAGGACCTGCGACGGCTTTCCGCGCCTGCCGATCGGAATGGCTAAGGGGCTGTGCGCGGGGCTGTTGCTCGGGCCCGGAGCGGACGCGCCGAAGATGCCGCGCACGCTCCTGGCGCTCGACGCGAAGGGGACGGACTGGCTCGTCACCGACCTGGGAAGCTGGACGGCGGGGAAGGGAGCGGTGTGGCGGCTCACCCTGAAGCCCGGCGGCGCGTCCGCGCGGCGACTGCTTTCCGGCCTCGCCATGCCGCACACGGTGGCGCGGGGGCCGGACGGAGCGGTCTACGTGGGCGAGATGAGCCGCATCTTCCGGTTCGATCCCGACGCCGCCGACCCGCAGGCGACGATCGCGCCGGTCGTCACGGGCCTCCCCGACAACCGCCTGCACGCCGACCGCCACCCCCTCTCGGCCTTCCTGTTCCTGAAGGACGGCGCGCTGCTGGTCGACGTCGGCGCGCCGAGCGACGCCTGCGCATCGCCCACCTCGCATGACGCCACGGGCCGCTGCACGGAGGGGGAGGGGCCTGCGCCCGCCGCCTCGCTCCGCCGCTTCGGCTATCTGGGCGGGGGACGGTGGGACGTCAAATTCACCACGGTGGCCACGGGCCTGCGCAACTCCCTGGCCCTGGCGCTCCTGCCCTCGGGCGAGGTGATCCAGGCTGAGAACTCGATCGACTACAAGGAGGCGACGCGTCCGCCCGAGGAGATCAACCTCGTCCGCCAGGGCGGCTTCTACGGCTGGCCCTACTGCTACGGCGCCGACAAGACCGCGGACGCCTTCGCCGTCCATCCGCCGATCGACTGCGCGACCGGCCAGGACCGGCCGTGGCTCCTGCTGCCCCCGCACGCCGCGCCGCTGGCGATGACCTGGGACCGCAGCGCGCGGCTTCCGCAGCTGCAGGGTCGGCTCCTTATGGCGTGGCACGGCTACCGCGAAACCGGCTCGCGCGTGGTCGCCTTCGTCGTGGACGGAGCGGGGCGGCCCAAGCCCGGGCCGTTGGTGCTGACGCCCGGCTGGGGTCCGCAGGCCGGGGCGCGTCCCCGGGGCGCCCCGGCGGGCGTGACCGTCGCACCAGACGGCGCGGTGTGGGTGGCCGACGACAAGAACGGGACCATCCTGCGGATCGCCGAAGACCGACCTTAAGGGTCGCGCTCAGGCGCTGGCCTTGACCAGGGCCGTCGTGGCGCCCGCCGTCTCCAGCCCTAGGAAGCGCTTGAGTTCGGCGAACGGCAGGGGCCGAGCGATGGCGAAGCCCTGCGCCTGGTCGCAGCCCATTCCGGCCAGGGCGGCCAGGACGGCGCGGTCCTCGATCCCTTCGGCCACCACGATCATGCCCAGCGCGTGCGCCAGGTCGATGGTTGAGCGGACGACCAGCGCCTCGCGCCCGCCGCGGCCGAGCTCGCTCATCAGGCTGCGGTCGAGCTTCAGCTCCTGCGCGGGCAGCCGCCGCAGGTAGGCGAGCGACGACAGCCCCGCACCGTAGTCGTCGATCGAGAGGCTCGCACCGGCGGCCCGCAGCCGGCCCAGGTTGGCGATGGCCACGTCCGGGTCGGCGATCACGGCGGTCTCCGTCACCTCCAGCGTCAGGGGCGCCGCGGCCTCAGGGATGCGGCGGACGAGGTGGGCGACGGCGTCCGCGTCGCACAGCAGCCGGCCGGACAGGTTGACGGCGAAAGGCAGCGGGCGCCCCGCCGCCGCCAGCGCGGCCTGCTCCGCCAGCGCGCGCTCCAGCACCCAGTCGGTGAGGGCGCGGATGTCGCCGGTCTCCTCAGCCAAGGGAATGAAGGTCTCGGGCGACACCCAGCCGCGCTCCGGGTGACGCCAGCGCACCAGCGTCTCGACGCCGCAGATCCTGCGGGTGCGCAGGTCGAGCTTGGGCTGGTGGGCGACCGCCAGCCCGTCGGTGGCGATGGCCCGGCGCAAGTCGGGCATCAGCGACAGGGCCTGCACCGCGGCGGCGTGCGCGGCGGGGTCGAACACCATGGCGCGCCGACCCTGGGCGCGGGCGGCGTCGAGCGCGAGGTCGGCCTCGCGCACGAGCGCGGCAGGGGAGCGGCCGGCGCCCAGGCCCACCGTCAGGCGTACGTCGATCAGGCGTTCGCCCGCGGCATGGACGGTCTGCAGGGCGCGGCGGGCGGCCTCGGCCCGGACGCAGGCGGAGTCCAGGTCAATCGC
>CAZZZR010000125.1:0-7630 GCA_964658605.1 uncultured Caulobacter sp.
TCCCCCGAAGGGCACATCCGGTATTAGCTCAAGTTTCCCTGAGTTGTTCCGAACCAAAGGGCACGTTCCCACGTGTTACTCACCCGTCCGCCACTAACCCCGAAGGGTCCGTTCGACTTGCATGTGTTAAGCCTGCCGCCAGCGTTCGCTCTGAGCCAGGATCAAACTCTCAGGTTGAGTTGACCGCTAACCCAAGCTAATCGGCGCTACACCGATTGGCATTGGTTTTGCATAGTATCTTGACGAGTTCCCATGCACATCGTCGCCACGCTTCGCAGCGCGACGACCATATTCATGGTGTCTTCAAGAGACCGCATTAGTCAGCGTATCGATGCCAGGCCGTGAGCCTGGCGCCAGAACGCCGCCGCCTGCGTTTCTCTTTCCCAATCAACGATGTCAAAGACCCGGCTGGCTTTCGACCAACCCCACCGTTTAGCGCCCGGTGGTCGGCGGGAGCGGCTATCTAGCAGCTCCGAATTTCGTGTCAACCGCTTCTTCTCAGAAGCCGTCGAGCCGTTTAGCGCCCGGCCGGCGATGAAGCGGGTTCTAGCCGAACCATCTCCAAGTCGTCAACCTCTTCTTTTCAGAAGAAGTCGGCCTGTTTTTCGCCGGGCGGGGCGGGAAAGTCTTTCGCTGATCTTCAGCTTGGACCTTCGCCGGTCGCCCTCTACTTGAGAAAGCGACCCGTCGTTTAACGCCCGACTTGGCGGAGGCGGCGATCTACCGACCACTGAACCCCATGTCAACCGCCTCGACGAGGCGCGCCGAACGAGGCCGAAGCCTCAAACAACGCAAACCGGTCCCTGAGCAGCCTAGGCTGCCCTGCATGACGCGCGGGCCCGATTCGATTGGAGCCGCGGAAACTAGCCATTTCGGATGGGGAAATCAAGAGGCGTCTCCACCTCCCGATCACCACCCCGTCGGGGCCGCTCCAAGCGAGGCGCGGATATATCGGGCGACCCTCCCCCGCGCAAGCCGCAGGCGACGCTTTCGTGACGCTCCGCGCCGGCTCTGTCGACGCGCGGATGCGAGGGCGCGGGAAACTCGTGAAATTCCCGCTCAGCCCGCGACGATATAGGCCTTCAGCCCTTCAGCCTCCGCCTCGACCTCGGCGATCTTGACCTTCACCAGGTCGCCGATCGACACGAGCCCCACAAGACGCCCGTCCACGCACACGGGCAGATGGCGGATGCGCCGGTCGGTCATGCGGCTGAGCAGGGCGTCCACCTTCTCCGCCGGATCGGCGAAGACGACGTCGCGGGTCATCACCTCGCCCACCGTGAGCTCGAGCGCGGCGGCCCCATGCTCGGCGACCGAGCGGGCCAGGTCGCGCTCGGAGAAGATGCCGGCCACCTCGCCCCGACCGCCGAGCACGACCATGGCGCCGACGCGGCGGCGGTTCAGAAGGTCTGCGGCCTGCGCCACGGTCGCCTGCGGCTCCACGGTGAACACCAGGTCGCCCTTCGCGCTCAGGATCTGGGACACCAGCATGGGATCGTCTCCTCCGCAGGTTCGCGGCTCTTATGGCCCGCGTCCTTGGGAAGGGCAGCGTCTCGCAGCCGGGACGGCGAATCAACCTCGGCGCAGAGCCCCTTGCCCCGCAAGGCGGCGGGCGAGCGGCGCCAGCAGCAGGCCCGCGGCGTAGCCTCCCAGGTGCGCCTGCCAGGCTACCGGCCCGATCGCCGGCCCGAGCCCCACTCCGGTCAGGCCGATCAGGAGGTTCACGACCAGCCAGCCCAGCCCCATGCCGACCACCGGGCGCGAGGTGAGGGGCGCGAGGCGCGCTTGCGGGTCGTGCGGCGCTAGGCGCGAGGTGGCGCCCATCAAGCCTGCGATCGCGCCGGAGGCGCCCACCAGCAACCCCGAAGGCGCGACCGCCGCATAGGCCAGGGAGGCCAACACGCCGCAGGCCAGGTAGAAGGCGAAGAAGACCGAGACGCCGCGCGGGCCGCCCCCGGTCATCCGGGCGATGGGCGCCCCGAAGGCGAGCGCCGCCAGGGCGTTCAACCCCGCATGCGTCCATCCCGCGTGCACGAACATCGCCGTGAGAAGGCCGATCCACCGCCCTCGCCCCAGATCGCCGGAGGCGAAACCGTAACGCGCCGCGGCCTCAGCGACGGGCATGAGGAAGGACTGGGCCGCATAGGCGATGAGGATCGCCGCGACCAGCGCCACGACCGGCCAGGGCGCGCGCAGGATCGGCTCTCCACCCGGGACGGGCGATCGGGGAGCGTGACCGCCCTGGTCTCCGAAGGTGTCCATCGTCCTCCCCGCCGCGCCCCTTCCGAACATGGGGCGCGTGCGCCGCCAAGCGACGCCCGTCCGCGTTTTGTCTTGGTTAAGCTCCCTCCGGTTAACACTGAGGCGAAGATTCCGCCTGCAGCGCCTGCGGGCGTCGACAACCGGACCGCCCATGCGCCCCTTCCGCCGCCCGTCCGCTCCGGCCTTCGCCCTCGCGGCGGCCGCCCTGGCGTGCGCCGGCGCGGCCCGGGCGCAGAGCGCGACCAGCGGCTCGGGCTTCAACGCCGGCTACGGCTCGGGCTCGGGCGAATTCAGCCGGGGAATCAACGTCAGCCGCGCGTCCGACGCCAACGGCAACACGGTGATCGTCGACGGCGTGACGCAGACGGGCTCGGACCAGAGCGTCTTCTACAGCAAAAAGACCGGCGGTTCGTCGGACACCTACTCGGGCGTCGGCGCGACGGGCTACGGCACCGCGATCGGCAACAACCTGGCGGTCACGGTCCAGGGCTCGAACAACACGGTCGTGGTGAACGCCACCCAGATCAACAACGGCACGGTGTCGAACACCACGGTGCTGAACGGCAAGGTCAACATCGATGAGGGCAACTGAGATGGCGGCCGTACTCGTCCGCCCGCAGCTCAGCCGCCTGCGTGGAAACGCGGCCTGGCGCGCGACGGGCGCGCTCGCCGCCGCCTCGCTCGCGCTGGCGGGGTGCGTATCGCCGGTGGCCGGGCCCAACGGCCTCTACGCCGCGCCGATCGGGACGGCGCCCGTAACCTCCAACGCCACGCCTTATTCGCCCGCGCTGGTCTGCCTGTCCCAGTATGCGCGCCAGTACAACGTGCACGCGCCGCGCATCGCCGTGGGCCGGATCGCCGATTACACCGGCAAGGCCGAGGACAACGGCGGCCGCGAGGTGACGCAGGGCGCCTCGCTCATGGCGATCAGCGCACTGGCCAAGGCGGGCGTGCCGATGGTCGAGCGCTACGACACCTCGGTGTCGGAGCTGGAGCTCAAATACGCCAACAACAAGCTGATCTCCGACTCGCCCGACGCCGGTCCCTCCCCCGTCTACCGCAAGATCCTGGCGGGCCAGGTGCCGGGTTCGGACTTCTACATCGTCGGCGGCATCACCGAGCTGAACTACAACATCAAGTCGTCCGGCCTCGACCTGCAGGGCGGCAACCAGAACGCCACCAAGGGCACGGGCCAAGTCACCGGCAAGCTCTACGTGATGAACGTGGCCATGGACCTTCGCCTGGTCGAAACCAAGACGCTGGAGGTGGTGGACGTCGTCTCCTACCAGAAGCAGATCATCGGCAAGGAAGTCGGGGCCGGCTTCTTCCAGTTCTTCAACTCCAGCGTCATCAACGTCTCCGCAGGCGAGGGCGCGCTGGAGCCGGTGCAGCTGGCGGTGCGCGCGCTGATCGAGCGCGGCGTGACCGAGATGGTCTCCAACCTCTACGGCGCGCCGGGTCCGGCCGCCTGCATCGGCGCCGATCCCCTGGGCGTGACCGGGGCCACGGGCGGCTACGTGCCGGCCTACAACAACCTGGACCAGAACAATGCGCGCAGCCGCGAAGACCCGAGCCGCTGGCACGACCGGCGCGATCCTGACGCTGGCGCTCTGCGCGGCCGCTACTAGCCCGCTCGCCTTCGCACAAGGGACCGGGCAGGCCACGGGATCGACCGACACCGCGGGCATGGTCAGCTCGGGGAACGGGGCGACCAACCCTGTGGCGATCACCCAGGTGCAGTTGGGCGACGTATTCGCGGGACAGACCATCGACGTGGTCTCGGGCGACCCTGTCGTCAGCCGCGCCGCCGCGTCGGGCAACGTCGCCTCCACCATCGGACAGAATGGGGGGCTGAGCTACAGCGGCGACCAGCGGGTGGCGGGGAACATCTCGGGCCAGTCGCAGGGCTTCGTCACCGGCGGGGCGGGGCAGTTGCTGTCGGTGTTCGCCTCCGCCAACGGATCGACCGCCACGGCCGGCACCTGCTGCGGCCCGACCACGGGCACGGCGGTGCAGACGCTGGACGCCGGATCCTCGGCCACCTCCTCCTCGGAGGTGCAGCTCGCCGGCGGCGCCGCGGCGCTGGACGAGACGGCGACGGCGGTCGGCAACACGCAGGGCTGGCTCTCGGCCAACGGCTCGGTCGCCACCACCACGACCCAGACCTCGGCGGGCGTGATCGACGCACAGGCGACCGGGACGGTGGTGGGCGCCGTGTCGGGAACGGCGACCTACAGCGCGACGTCGGTGGCCAACGACGTCACGGGCGAGGGCACGACCAGCGACGTCAGCCTGATCACGCGGCAGACCACGGCCGAGACCTCGCCCTCCAGCGCGACCCTGACGGTGCAGCAGGACCAGGGCGACACCGTCTCGGCCCAGACCACGGCGACCGGCAACAACCTGACGCAGACCGTCACCGACGGCGCGGCGACGCTGGACGCCCAGCAGACCAACGGCGGCGACGTCACCGCCGACACGGCGGTGGGGCTGGGAAGCTGGAACTCGGCGGTGGTCGGCGCCTACGGGGTGGGCAACTCGATCCTGGTCAGCGACACCGGCCCTCAGGCCACGATCACCGCCAGCCAGAGCAACACCGGGACGATCACCGCCTCCTCCGTGCTGAACGGCGGCGCGGGCGCATCGACCTCCTTGAACGCGACGGCGGTCGGCAACGTGGTGCAGGGCTACGCCTGCGGAACCTGCGGCGGCGGCGTGGGCGCGACGATCGCGCAGGCGAACGACGGCCGGGTGACGGCGGTGGGCAAGGTGCAGGGCCCGGGCGGCGGCTCCATCACGGGCGCCTCGACTGCGGTCGGCAACACCGTGACCCTGCAGGTGAAATAGCGAGGCGGCGCGTGGGCTAGCCGGAGTAATCCCAGCTGGAGCGCAACACCACCTTTTCGTAGCCCCAGTAGAAGTCCCGCAGCACCCGGTCGGCGTCGACGCCTTCGCGGAGCTTCACCACGCAGACGAAGTCGCGGTGGATGGGCCGGTCGAACACGACGTGCGGCTTGGGCAGGTTCTTGGCGGCGTCCCACTGCCACATGCCTTCGGCCGGCTCGTCGGCGCGATGGACCCAGTGGTTCTGGGAGTCGCGCAGGGGCTCGGTCAGCGCCACGACGAAGTCTCGCAGCCGCAGCGCGTGCAGAATGTCGACCAGCTCGACGACCTTGAAGCGGCAGAGATGGTCGGGCATCGCCGTATGCAGCACCTTGAGGTTCTGGCTGTAGAGGTAGGCCTCCTCCTCGAAGCACGGACCCGAGATCAGCAGGTAGTCGCGGCACATGGCGCGCAGAGCCCCGACGACGCTGCCCACGTCGTAGAGGCTCGGCAGGTGCTCCAGCACGTGCGAGCAGACGGCGAAGTCCACCAGCGGCTGCGGCGACCGCAGGGTGCGGACGTCCAGGCAGGCGACGTCGAGCCCTCGCCCGAGCAGGTGCTGCACGAGCCCCGGCTGCAGGTCGAACCCCAGCCCGTTGCGGCCGCCCTGCCGCTTGGCGATCTCGAACCCGCCGCCGTGGTTGGTCCCCAGGTCGATGAAGTCGTAGGCGCCGGCGCGAAGCCGCTCCAGGAAGCGTGCGTTGCTGGCGTGCAGCTCCGCAGGGATCTCGACGATCTCGTAAGGATCCAAGGTCCGCGCTCCGCGTCAGGACCGGCCGTGGTCCAGGCGCGGTGCTAGGTCGCGCGGGCGAAGGGGGCAAGCGGCCGGCGCTAGCGGCCCACGCCGCCGTCGCCTTCGAAGCTCTGCAGGGCTGCGGGCGCCTGGGCGACGGCCTCCGCGCCGTAGCCGACGCAGACCTGCGCGGACGCCTGCACCACCTTGATCCCCGCGCCGAAGCGGCGGAGCAGGCTGCGCTCGTTGCAGTCGCGCGCGGGCTTCTGCGGCCGGCACTGGAGCTTGCCGTCGAGGCCCCGCCACAGGGAGTCGCCCTTCTCGCACACCGCCGTCTGGCCGTGGTCGAAGCGCGCGGCGCCGGTCCATTCGGCGGTGACGTACTGCATGTGCGTCCCGGCGATGCAGCGGAAGAGCTCGCCCGCATATCCTGCGGCCACGTCGCGGGCGGGGGACAGCTGGCTGGCGGGATGGGGAACCGCCTTGTCGTCGATGCAGACGGCCTGGACGGCCACCGTCTTGGCGACCGCCGCCCAGGCGTTGCACACCTGCCTCGCGGCCGCCGGCGCAGCGCCCTCGACCACGAGGTTGGGGATGGAGCCGGACGATCCCCCCTCGACGGAAAACCCCCCTCCCCCGCCCGAGGCGGCCAGCAGGTTGGCGGCCTGGGCGTTGCCCACCGCAGCGGCATAGGCTTGCGAATAGCCCACACCCGCAGCCTGAGCCGACGCGCTGGCGCTCACGTCCACCGAGGCGGACGCCGAGCCTGCGCCCACGCCCGACGTGATCGACGGCGGCGCGACATAGACGCCGGGGATGGCGATCGACACGCCGGGCACGTTCACCGTGTGCGCCTGCGGCAGGCAGCAGGTCTGGCAGCCGGAGCTGCAGCCCGCTTCCGCCGGGCTCGCCGCCAGCGCCAGCGCCGCGCCCGCCGCCGCCGGGGCCGCCGCCGACAGGGTCGCGGACGTGATCTGGGCGAGGAGCGTCGCGGAAAGGCGCATCGGGGCGTCCGGCGGAAGAATCCGAGCGTCCACCAAGCGCCGCAAAGCCTTCCACGCGGTTAAGCCGTCCCGTTCCGGCACGGATCGACCGCGGCCCGCCCTTCGCCTGCAAGGCGAGGGACGACGCCTATGTCCGCTTTCGGAGCCGCCCATGGCCCACGCCCACACCGAGCGCCTGATCGACGCCTGGCGCCTGAGCCGGGGCGACCGGCGCCTGCCGACGCGCACCGACATCTCCCCCGCCGTGCTCGGACCCCTCCTGCCGCAGGTGTTCATCCTGGGCGAGGACGAGGCCAGCGGCGAATGGCGGCTGCGGCTCGCGGGGGGCTTCGTCAACGACCTGTTCGGTCGCGACCTGCGTGGGGGCGCCTTTCTGACCCTGTGGGCGGCGAGCGACAGGGCCGCCGTCTCCGCGGCGCTGGAGAAGGCCCGGCTCGGCGCCGAACCCGTGGTGCTCAAGAGCCTGGCGCTGGCGCTGGACGGACGCTCCCTCGGTCTCGAGCTCACGCTGGCTCCCGCAACGGGCCCGACGGAGGAGGCCGATCGCATCGTGGGGCTGGTGCAGCCCACGGGGATGGTGGCGCGGCTTGCGGGCGGCGTGGTGGCGGAACTGCACCTCGCCGGCGCCTCGGTCGGTCAGCCGCGCACGCCTCTGCGGCTGGTGGTCGACAACACGTCCCAAGCCTAGAGGACGATCACCCGCGCGTCGGGCCGCGCGGCGAACAGCGCCTCCACCTCGGCGGCCCGG
>CAZZZR010000126.1:0-7608 GCA_964658605.1 uncultured Caulobacter sp.
ACCACGCTGCCGGTCATGATCCACTGGCCGGGCTCGAGGCGGCGGGCGCGTCCGTCACCGGACCGCAGGGGATCAGGCGCGCGCCGAGCGTCGAGGCCATCGCGCCTTCTCGCGCGATCGCCCCCCTCGGTCCATCGCCGTCTCAGCCGAGCGGACGCCCTGCGCGGCGGAAGGCGCCGGCCGCCAGCGCCGACCAGTCCTTGTCGCCGTCGCCCGCGGCCATCGCCTCGATGAAGTGGTCGCGCAGCAGCGAGGCCAGCGGCAGGGGCGTGTGCGTCTCTTCGCCTGCGGCCAGCGCCAGCCGGACGTCCTTGGCGCCCAGCGGCAGGGCGAAGGCGGGCGGCGAGAAGGCCTGGCGGGCGATGATGTCGGAGTAGGTCGTGTAGGCGCGGCCGCCGAACACGCTGCCGGTCATCAAGGCGTAGAGGTCGGCGCGCGGCACGTCCCAGGACTCCGCCAGCGCTCCCGCCTCCCCCAAAGTCTCGATCATGGCGGCGAGGCTGAAGTTGCAGGCGATCTTGACCACGTTGGCCTTGTGGGCCTCGTCGCCCATCGGCCAGACCTGGGCCGCGAAGCTCTCCAGCAGCGGGCGCACCGTGGCGACGGGCTCGGGCAGGCCGGCGCAGATCACGTGCAAGGCGCCTTTGGCCGCCACGTCCGGGCGGCCGAGCACCGGCGCCGCCACGTAGCCCAGGCACAGCCGCTCATGCTCCGCCTCCATCCGCCGGGCGAAGGCGACCGAGACGGTGGCCATGTTGACGTGGACCAGCCCCGCCCGCGCCTTGGACAGCGCGCCCGAGGCCACCAGCGCCTCGTCGATCGCCTCGTCCTTTGCCAGCATGGAGAAGGCGACCTCGCCCTGCAGCGCTTCGGCGGGGTCGGCGGCGCGGACCGCCCCCTCCGCCGCCAGCTCCTGCGCCGGGCCGGGGGAGCGGTTCCACACCGTCACCCTGTGCCCCGCCGCCATCAGGTTGCGCGCGACGCCGCGGCCCATGTGGCCGAGCCCGAGAAAGCCGATGTCCATGTCCGTCGCTCCGCACGCCCCGGCGCCCAACGCGCCTGGACGATCCGGCGTTCAGGCGCAGAAGGCCGCCGACGCAAGGTCGTAGGTGAGGCCCTTGCCCTGCCAGATCTCGCCGAAGTCGAGTCCCACCCTGTCGGCGAACACCACGAGGGCGCGGTCCAGGTCGGGAGCGATGAGGTTACGCACCTCGACCCCGCCGATCTCGCCCCGGCGCTCGACCAGCTTCACCGTGGCCGGGCAACCCTTCAGCTTCGCGGGGAACGCCCACGCGCCGAGCGCCACGTAGCCGAGCCTGGGATCGCCGGTCCACATCGCCTCCCGCGCGGGCCCTGCCGGGAGCAGGCGGCCCGCCATCAGCGCCCTGTCGAAGGCCAGCAGGTCCTCCGGCGGCCCGTAGATCGACCCCGCCGCCCCAAAGACGCCGAGGTTGATCTGCGGCTCCGGCGCGCCCGTTTCGGTGACGCCGCGCACGCTGAGAGGCGCCTCGGCCGGGTCGGGCGGGAAGACGCCGACGTCCGTCAGGCCCGCCCCCACCTTCAGCCGCTCGGCGACCAGGGCCGCGAAGGTTCGGCCTGTCTCCCGCTCCAGGATCGCCTGCAGCACCAGGGTGTCGCAGTTGTTGTAGGAGAAGCGCGCGGCGGGCCCGGTCTGCGGCGGCGTCTTCGGCGGCCCGGCGCAGAGGCCCAGCGCGGTGCGGCGCGGATCGGCCTGCGGACCCTCGGCGGTGTAGAAGGCCGGGACGCCAGCCGCCCCGGTCGGGGTGTCATCGGGGTTGGGCAGGCCGGAGGTGTGCTGCAAGAGCATGCGCACGGTGATCGCGCCCGCGGTCGGGCCCTTGAAGGCGGGCAGGCGGGCGGCGACCGTGTCATCAAGCGACAGCTTGCCGGACGCCACCTCCTGCATCGTGAACAGCGCCGCCACTTGCTTGGAGACGGAAGCCCAGCGCCAGCGCTCCCCCGTGTGGTGCGGCCGGCCGGGAGCCGAGATGGCGCGGGCGTAGACGGTCGCCTCGCCATTGGACGCCAGCACCTCGCCCGCCAAGCCGTTGCCGGCGGCGGCCTGCACCGCCGCGTCGAGCGGGGAGCCCGCACCGACGGTGGGCGCCGTCGCCCCATTCGCGATCCCCGCCGCGAGCACGGCCAGCGCCGCGCTCAGACCCGCAGCCGACCTCATGGCCAGACTCCCCTCAAGCGTCGCCTTGGAGGAGGCCGGCTCAGGCGCGTCGCGGCAAGCGGACGCGTCCGGCGCGCGTTCAACCCGCCTTGCGCCGCGCCAGCGGGTGGGCGCGCTCCACGGTCTCGCGCAGGCGGTCCTGGGCGACGTGGGTGTAGATCTGGGTGGTGGCGATATCGGCGTGGCCAAGGAGCTTCTGCACCACGCGCAGGTCGGCGCCCCCCTCCAGCAGGTGGGTGGCGAAGGCGTGGCGCAGCACGTGGGGGCTGACGCGGGCCGGATCGATCCCGGCGCGGGCGGCCGCGGCGTCGAGGAGCTGCGCGAAGCGGCGGGGCGTGAGCCGCCGGCTCGCGCCCGTGGAGGGGAACAGCCACGGGTTGGCCTTGTCCTTCGGCGGGAGCGTGGCGGCGCGCAGCGGCAGCCAGGCGGCGACGGCTGTGCGGGCGGCGTCGTTCAGGGGGGCCAGCCGCTCCTTGCCGCCCTTGCCCTTCACGATCAGGAACCGCGGCCCCTGCGACACGGCGGCCAGCGTCAGGGAGGTCAGCTCCGACACCCGCAGGCCCGCGGCGTAGAGCAGCTCCACGGCGCAGGCCAGGCGCGCGGCCTCGACCTCCGAGCCCCCCTCCCCGGCCGCGGCGATCAGGCGCTCCACTTCGGCGCGGCTGACGATCTTGGGCAGGGGACGGCCCCTCTTCGGCGCCTCAAGCCGGCGGGAGGGATCCTCGGCGGTCCAGCCTTCGCCCAGGGCGAAGCGGTGGAACTGGCGCAGGGCGGCGCGGCGACGTGCGGCCGTGGCGGCCGACAGACCCCGCCGGCCGAGGTCTTCGAGGTACGCCTCCATGTCGGCGGGGGCGGCGTTGGTCAGGTCCACGCCCCGGCCGTGGAGGAAGGCGCCGGCGTCGGCCAGGTCGCGGCCGTAGGCGGTGAGCGTGTGGCGCGACGCCGCGCGCTCGGCCGCCATCATCTCCAGGAAGGCTTCGATCCGGCCGGCGCTCATGGCCTCAGCAAAGCGCGTGGAAAGTGAAGAGCGCCTTGACGCAGGCCGGAGCCCAGCCGAGCCGTGGCGCCCGCGCCGCCGCTCCTGTAAGCGCGACGGTACGATGACGCCGCCCTTCGTCCCGGACCGGCCGATCGCCCTGGTGGGGCTGATGGGCGTGGGCAAGACCTCGCTCGGACGCCGCCTGGCCTCAGCCCTGGCGCTGCCCTTCGTGGACGCGGACGCCGAGATCGAGGTCGCCGCGGGCTGCAGCGTCGCCGATATCTTCGCGCAGTTCGGCGAGGCGGGCTTCCGCGACGGCGAGCGGCGGGTGATCGCGCGGCTCCTGTCCGGCCCGCCGATCGTGCTGGCGACCGGCGGCGGCGCCTTCGCCCAGCCGGCGACCCGCGACCTCCTGCTGGAAGGCGCGCTGGTGGTGTGGCTGAAGGCGGACCTCTCCACCCTCGCCGCCCGGGTCGGCCGCAAGACGCACCGGCCGCTCCTGATCGGCCGCGACCCTATGGAGGTGCTGACCGCGCAGGCCGCCGAGCGCTTCCCCCACTACGAACGGGCGCACCTGGCGCACGACACCGAGGACGGCCCTCATGCCGCGACGGTTGAGGCGCTGGTCGAGGCGATCGCCCGTCATGTGGCCCCGCTAGGATCCCCTTCATGACCGAACGGCGCATCCCCGTCGCGCTGGGCGAGCGCGCCTACGACGTGCGCATCGGCCGAGGCCTCCTGGCGCAGGCCGGCGAGGCGGTGCGGGGGATCGCCGGACCGGGCCGCCGGATCGCCGTGGTCGCGGACGAGACGGTCGCCGCCCTGCACGCCGCGCCGCTGGAGGCGTCGCTGGCGGCGGCGGGCTTCTCCGTCTCGCGCGTCGCCGTGCCGCCGGGGGAGGCGTCCAAGAGCTTCGCGGAGCTTGAGCGCCTGTGCGACGCGCTCCTGGCGCTGCAGCTCGACCGTGGCGACCTCGTGGCGGCGCTCGGCGGGGGCGTGGTGGGCGACCTCGCGGGCTTCGCGGCGGCGATCTACAAGCGCGGGATCGACTTCGTGCAGGTCCCGACCACGCTCCTGGCGCAGGTGGACAGCTCGGTCGGCGGCAAGACGGCGATCGACACGCCCCGCGGCAAGAACCTGATCGGCGCCTTCCACCAGCCGCGGCTGGTGCTGGCCGATCTCGACGTGCTGGACACCCTGCCCGACCGCGAGCTGCGCGCCGGCTACGCCGAGGTGCTGAAGCACGGCCTCCTGGGGGACCGCGCCTATTTCGAGCGGCTGGAGGCGGCGACTCCCGCAATCCTCGCCCGCGACCCCGACGCGCTCTCGTGGGCGATCGCCCGCTCGGTGGAGATCAAGGCCGACATCGTCGCCCGCGACGAGCACGAGGGCGGCGTGCGCGCCCTGCTCAACCTCGGCCACACCTTCGGCCACGCTATCGAGGCGGAGACGGGGTTCGGGGAAGGCCTGAACCATGGCGAGGCGGTGGGCCTGGGCTGCGCGCTCGCCTTCCGCTTCTCCGTCGCGCAGGGCCTGTGCGGGGGACAGGACGCGACCCGAGCCGAGCGCGCCATCGCCGCCGCGGGGCTGCCCACGCGCCTCGATCAGGCGGGCCGTTTCGACGCGGACGCGCTCCTGGCCCACATGGCGCAGGACAAGAAGGCCGAGCGCGGCCGGCTGACGCTGGTGCTGGCGAAGGCGATCGGCGAGGCGTTCGTGGCGAAGGACGTTGACGCCGGCGCGGTGCGCGCCTTTCTCGCCGCGGAGGGCGCGGGCTAGTTCGGGTCCCGGATCGTCTCGTGGGAGGCGCGCCGGTTCCGCAGGCGGCCCTCACATCCCCGCCGCGGCCGCGGGCCGGGCCCGCATCCCCGCCAGCCAGCGCGCGAGGTGCTCCAGCTCCTCCGGCGGGCTGAGCCGGATCATGCGGGTGAAGTCGATGGAGACCACCGCCACGATGTCGGCCACGGTGATGCGGTCGGCTGCGAGGTAGACGCTGGCTTTCAGGCGGCGGTCGAGCATCTTCATCGCGCGCACGCCCCAGTCCTTGTTGCGGGCGGCGACCTCGGCGCTCTGGTCGGGCTCCAACGCCTTGAGGCCCGGGTGGCCGTGGCGCACCGCCATCATCAGCGGCGTGGCGAGCTGCATCTCCACCCGCCGCGTCCACATCTCGATCAGCGCGATCTCGCGGGCATCGCGGCCGTAGAGGTTCGGCTCCGGGTGCAGGCTTTCGAGATAGCGGCCGATGGCGACGCTTTCGGTGATCGCCGTGCCGTCGTCCAGGATCAGGGCGGGGGCGACGGGGGCGCCCACCTCGGCGAGGTAGTCGCGGGTCTTGTGCTGGCCGGCCATGAAGTCGACCTCATGGATCTCGATATCCTCGATCCCCTTCTCGGCCATGATCCAGCGGACGCGGCGGGGGTTGGGCGCCTTGGTGCGGTCGTAGAGCTTCATCGTCACCGTCCTCCGAACAGGCCGGCGGGGAGCGCGCCGACGACCGAGGCGGTCATGCAGGTGGCGAGGAAGCCCGCCAGCAGCGCCTTCCACACCATCCCGTTCACCTCCCCCCGCCGATCAGGGGCCAGGACGCCGAAGCCCGCCACGTTGATCCCGACCGAGGCGACGTTGGCGAAACCGCACAGGCCGTAGGTCATGATCATCCGCGACCGCTCGCTGAGAGCGCCCGCGGGAAGCTTGGCGAGTTCGATGAAGGCGGTGAACTCGGTCAGCACCAGCTTGGTGCCGAACAGGCGGCCGCCCGTCGCCGCCTCGTCCCATGGAATGCCCACCGCCCAGGCGAGCGGCGCGAACAGCACGCCCAGGATGCGCTCGATGGAGACCGGGCCGCCGCCCATGTCCGGCAGGAGCTTCAGCGCGAAGTTGACCAGCGCCACCAGCGCCACGAACACGATCAGGGCCGCGCCCACGTTCAGCGCCACGTTCAGCCCGTCGCCCGTGCCGCGGATCACGGCGTCGATGGCGCTGTCGTAGGCCTTGTCGGTCCCGCCCTCGAACGGCGTCGTCGCCTCCTCCGGCGCGGGCGGCACGAGGATGCGGGCCAGGAGCACGCCCGCCGGCGCCGAGATGATCGAGGCGGTCAGCACGTGCGCCGCGGCGTTGGGCAGCACGTCATGCAGGATGGTGGCGTAGGCGACCATGGTGGAGCCGGAGACGCAGCTCATCCCCACCGCCATCAGGGTGAACAGCTCCGACCGGGTCAGCTTGTCGAGGTAGCTGCGGATGAAGATCGGCCCCTCCACCTGCCCCATGAAGATGGTCGCCGCCACCGCCAGCGCGGGCGGGCCGCGCAGGCCCAACGTGCGCTGGAACACCGCCCCGAACAGGCTCGTCGCCCACTTCAGGATGCGCCAGTGCCACAGCAGCGCCGACAGCGCGCACACCACCAGGATCACCGGCAGCACGCGGAAGGCGAACAGGAAGGCGGCGGGCCCCGTCGTGGGATAGGGCTGCGCGCCGCCCGCCAGGTAGCCGAACACGAATTGCGCGCCCGCCTGCGTCGCCGCGCCCAGCGCCTCGACCGCGCCGTTCATGGCCGTGAGCGCCGCGCGCGCCTGCGGCAGGCCGAACAGCACCAAGACCAGCACCGCCTGGATCAGCACGGCCGCGAGGGCGAGCTTCCAGGGAAAGCGCCGCCGGTCCTCGGAGGCCGCCCAGCAGACGCCCAGCACCAGCGCCAGCCCGACGAGGCTCTGCGCGTTGTAGATCGACGGCATCGCGGCTCCCGGCGGCGCAGGGGATCGGAGGGAGCACGGCGGGGCGTGCGAGGCAATGCGACGCTTGGGAACGCCCCCGTTCAACGCGCCCCGTAGACCGCCATGACGTCCCGTCGCATCGCCGCTTGGCTCTCCGGCCGCGCGTAGAACATGTGGCCGCCCGGGTACATCTTCACCTGCACCCGGTTCGGGTCGCCCATCACCGGCATCTGGTCGGCGATCAGCAACGAGGCCATGAACGGGCACGACAGGTCGCCCCAGCCGTGGACGATCAGCACCTTCATCTTGGGGTCGATGGCGACGGCCTGGCGCAGGTCGGTGACGCTCTCGCTCTCGCCGAACCAGCCTTTGTCCCAGGCCTCGTTGACCTTGCTGCTCAGCGCCTCGTAGCGGCCGTCGACCTTCCAGCCGACGACGCGGGTGGTGAAGTCGACCATGGCGCTGGTGGTGGGCGCGATGATCCCGTCCAGGATCGGGTCGCTGGTCTCCTGCGTCGGCGCGTAGGGGAAGGGATCGAAGGCGGTGACGTTGCTGTCGTAGCGGCTGCCGAGCTTGCCCTCGCTGCGGAACACCTCGCGCAGATAGGCCTGCGTCTCGATCCGCCCGCCCAGCCGCTTGACGAACTGCGGGTCGAGCCCCGTCAGCTCCGTCACCTTGGCGATCATGCGCTGGGTGGCGGCGGGGTCGGTGCGGCCCTTGAG
>CAZZZR010000127.1:0-7599 GCA_964658605.1 uncultured Caulobacter sp.
ACGACCTGGAGACCTGGCTCGACGAGAGCTTCATGATGAAGCGCACCTTCAAGGGATGCGCGCAGATCTCCGGCCTGATCGAGCGGCGCATGCCCGGCATGGAGAAGACCGGCCGCCAGGTCACCTTCTCCACCGACCTGATCTACGACGTGCTGCGCCGCCACCAGCCCGACCACCTGATGCTCCGCTGCGCCCGCCGCGACGCCAGCGCCGGCCTGCTCGACGTCGCACGCCTGGCGCAGCTCCTGGATCGCATCCAGGACAACATCCTGCACAACGACCTCCCCCGCGTGTCTCCCTTCGCCGTGCCGGTGATGCTGGAGATCGGCCGCGAACGGGTCGGCGGCGCGGTGGAGGAAAGCATCCTGGCGGAAAACGAGAGCGAGCTCGTCGCCGAAGCGCTGTGGCTGGACGGCGCCATCGACGACGTAGGCGAGGGGGCGACCGTTTGACTCGTTCCCCCTGCGTTCCCGAATCCGCTAGACGGGGCGGGTGTCCGCCCTCGCCCGCCTCCCCGCCCCCGAACCCGAGCGCCGTGGCTTGAGCCGCACGCCCTGCGGGACGCTTTGGCTGGAGATCGCGGGCGTGCGTTGCGGCCTGACCTGCGCGGGCGCGCTGTGGCTGCCGTCGGAGCAGACGATGGTGGCGGGTGACCTGCACCTGGAGAAGGGCTCCGCCTACGCGGTACGGGGTTCGCTCCTGCCGCCCTACGACACGCGCGCCACCCTGGACCGGCTGGAGGCTGAGCTGCTGCGCCTGTCGCCCCGCACGCTGGTGCTCCTGGGCGACAGCTTCCACGATCCCCGGGCGGTCGCCCGGCTCGACCCCGCCGACGCTGCGCGGCTGCACGCGCTGGCGGGAGGACGCACGCTGGTGTGGGTGGAGGGCAACCACGACCGCAAGGGCGAGGAGACCGCGCTCGGCCTCCTGCCAGGCGAGGTGGCGGAGGAGGTCGGCGTCGCGGGCCTGACGCTGCGTCACGAGCCCCGCCCCGGCCGCGCGCCGGGCGAGGTCGCGGGGCACTTGCATCCGGTCGCGCGCGTCTCCGCGGCGGGCCGGGCGGTGCGCCGCCGCGCCTTCCTCACCGACGGCGAGCGGCTGATCCTTCCGGCGTTCGGGGCCTATGCGGGCGGGTTGAACGCGCTGGACCCGGCCTTCCACGGCCTGTTCGTGCGGCCGCCGATCGCGGCCGCGCTCGGGCCGGACAAGGTCCGCGCCCTGCCCTTCGGGCTGCTGCTGCCGGGCTGAACCCGTAGCGGACGCGACAGGCCGGGCCCGCCTGCGAGGCGGGCCCGGCCTTTATCGAAGTCAGGCGCCGGTGGTGTTGCTGGTGGTGGTGGAGGTCGCGCCGTCCGGCGTGGCCGTGGTCGTCGTGGTCGTCTTCTTGGCGACGTGGCGCTTCTTCTTGTGGTGGACGACCTTCTTCGGGGCGGGCGCGTCCGCCGGCGTCGAGGTCTTGGTCGTCGACGTCGTGGTCGTCGCCGTGTGGGTGACGGGCGCCGGCTTCGTCGTGGTCGAGGTCGTGCTGGTGGTCATCTGCGCGGCGAAGGCGGGAGCCGCGACGAGGCCGCCGGCGGCGGCCAGAAGGGCGAGGGTGCGCATGGTCTTGTCTCTCCTGTCTTCCGCGTCTCGGCGCGGGCGAAGGCCAAGCTAGGCGTTCCGCAACGCCGCGGAAATGTTGCGCGACTTACATCTGAGCGAGGATCGCCGGTCCGCGCCCAAGCGCCGCCTCGCGCGGCGTAGCGCCTGCGCCTATCTGAGCGTGCGATGGACGACGAGGACGAGGCGGAGGACGGCGGGCGCAAGGTGCTCTCGAACCTGGCGGTGCTGCGTTTCATCGCGGCGCGCTGGGCGGCGCGGCCGTGGGCGCTCGCGGCCCAGTCGTGCTTCATGCTGCTGGCCACCGCCTGCGACCTCGCGGTTCCCTGGGCGAGCGGGCGGCTGGTCGATCGCGTGAGCGTCGCCGGCCGCGACGTGGCCGCCGCCTGGCAGGCCTGGGCGCTCCTCTCCGGGCTCTACCTCTTCTACTACGGCCTGCGCACCGTCGCCTTCCGGGTGATGAACCGGTTCGCCGCCTCCAACATGGCCGACGTGATCCAGGGCGCCTTCCGCCGGGTGCAGAGGTTCAGCGCCGACTGGCACGCCTCCAGCTTCGCCGGCGCGACGGTGCGCAAGGTCAGCCGGGCCATGCAGGGCTACGACGACGTCTCGGACGCCGTTTTCCTGATGCTCGGTCCCACGGTCATCGTGCTGGTGGGGCTGGCGATCTCCATCGGCCTGCGCTGGCCGCTGGCGGGCCTGTTCACCGCCGCGGTGATGGCGGCGTACGGCGGACTGAACCTCGTGCTCACCGCCCGCTTCGTGCGCCCCGCCAACCTGCGCTCGACGGCTCTCGACAGCGAGCTGGGCGCCGCCCTGGCCGACGCCATCGGCGGCAACCCGGCGGTGAAGAGCTTCGGCGCCGAGGCGCGGGAGGACGTGCGCTTCGGCGGCAAGGCGGTCGAGTGGCGGGAAGCGCAGATCAAGACCTGGAACCGCTTCAACGTGCTTACGGTGATCCAGAACAGCCTCCTGCTGGTCCTGCAGGGCGGGTTGACGGCCTTTTTGATCGACGCCTGGGCCAAGGGTCGCGCCACGCCTGGCGATGTGGCGTTCGCCATCTCCGCCTTCGCGCTGATGGCCGGCTACCTGCGCACCTTCCCCGAGGCCACGCGCCAGTTGCAGCGCGGCATCGACGAAGCGCACGACGCGGCGCTCTTTGCCCGCACGCCGCCGCAGGTGGAGGACGCGGCGGACGCCCGGCCGCTGGTGGTGCGCCGGGACGGCCCTAGCTCGGGCGAGATCGTGTTCGACCACGTGCGCTTCGCCTACGCCGGAGCCTCGCGCGCACTCTACGACGACTTCGACCTGCGCATCGCCCCGGGAGAGCGGGTGGCGCTGGTCGGGCCCACCGGCGCGGGCAAGTCGACCTTCGTCAAGTTGATCCAGCGTCTCTACGACGTCGACGCCGGCCGCATCCTGATCGACGGGCAGGACATCGCCCGCGTCACCCAGGCGTCCTTGCGCCGCGCCATCGCCGTGGTGCCGCAGGACCCGGCCCTGTTCCACCGCACCATCGCCGAGAACATCGCCTATGCCCGACCCGACGCGACGCCTGAGGAGATCGCGCTCGCCGCCCGTAGAGCCCGCGCGCACGACTTCATCACGCGCCTGCCCAAGGGCTACGGGACGCTGGTCGGCGAGCGGGGCGTCAAGCTGTCGGGCGGCGAGCGCCAGCGCGTAGCCATCGCCCGCGCCTTCCTGGCCGACGCGCCCATCCTGGTGCTGGACGAAGCCACCAGCTCGCTCGACACCGAGACCGAGCGGCTGGTGGCGCAGGCGGCGGAGGCGCTGATGGCGGGTCGCACCACCATCGTCATCGCCCACCGCCTCTCCACCATCCGCGGCGCCGACCGCATCCTGGTGTTCCAGGACGGGCGGCTGGTCGAGGAGGGCGCCCACGGGGAGCTCGTCGCCCGCGGCGGCGCCTACGCGCGGCTCAACGCGCTGGCGGAGGCGTCATAAGCGGCGGGACTGTGGCGGCGACCCGCTTGTGTGCGCCGCAGCAACGCCTTATCCGTTCATCCTCCAGACGCCTTCGGGCGCCGGGCCGCGCCCGTGAGTTCAGGCCGGCCGTGCGGGACGGGACATGGCTGAGATCAAGACGGTCGGCGTGATCGGCGCGGGCCAGATGGGCGCCGGCATCGCGCACGTGTGCGCCCTTTCGGGCTACGACGTGCTGCTGAACGACGTCTCGGGCGAGCGGATCGACGCCGGGCTGAAGATCGTCTCCACCAACCTCAACCGCCAGGTCGCCCGCGGCATGGTGACGATGGAGGATGCGCAGGCCGCCATGCCGCGCATCCGCCCCGCCGCCGGGATCGAGGCGGTCGGCGCGGCGGACCTCGTGATCGAAGCGGCGACCGAGAACGAGGAGGTCAAGAAGGCGATCTTCCGCTCGCTGGCCGGGTCGCTCGGCGAGCACACGCTCCTGGCCTCCAACACCTCCTCGATCTCGATCACCCGCCTGGCGAGCGTCACTGACCGGCCGGAGCGGTTCATCGGCCTGCACTTCATGAATCCGGTGCCGATCATGAAGCTGGTGGAGATCATCCGCGGCATCGCGACGGACGCGCCCACCTACGAGATGGCCGCCAGCTTCGCGCAGTCACTGGGCAAGACCACCGCCAACGCCGAAGACTTCCCGGCCTTCATCGTCAACCGCGTGCTGGTGCCGATGATCAACGAGGCGATCTACACCCTCTACGAGGGCGTCGGCACGGTCGACGCCATCGACACCGCCCTGAAGCTGGGCGCCAACCACCCCATGGGCCCGCTGGAGCTGGGCGACTTCATCGGGCTCGACACCGTGCTCAGCATCATGAACGTGCTGCACGACGGCCTGGCGGACTCCAAGTACCGCCCCTGCCCGCTCCTGGTGAAGTACGTGGAGGCGGGCTGGCTGGGCCAGAAGACCGGCCGCGGCTTCTACGACTACCGCGGCGAGACGCCCGTCCCGACGCGTTGAGGCGGCTTCACCAGCCTCGCGCCACGCCCTCCCGGCGCTTGTCGGCTGCGCCTTCATAGCCGCCGGGGCGCTTGACGATCCCCTGCAGCCCCGACTCCTCGCCGCTGTCGGCCTTCACCTGCAGGCCCGCGGCGACCAGCGCCGCCTTCGTGCTCTCGGGCGCCCCCGCCTCCAGCGAGACCACGTCGCCCCGCGCGACGAGGTTGGGCAGGTCGAACGCCGCCTGCAGGGGCATCCTCCACCCGAGCAACCCGACCAGCGCCTTGGCCACGTAGGCGATGATCGAATTGCCGCCGGGCGAGCCCAAGGCGGCCACGAACCGGCCCTGTCCGTCCAGCACGATCACCGGCGCCATGGACGAGCGCGGTCGCTTGCCCGCCGCCACCGCATTGGCCGCAGGCGCTCCATCGGGCGTGAGCGGCGCGAAGGAGAAGTCGGTCAGCTGGTTGTTCAGGAAGAAGCCGTGCGTCATCCGGCCCGAGCCGAACACGCTCTCCACCGTCGTGGTCATCGACAGGGCGTTCCCCTGCGCGTCCACGATGGCGAGGTCGGAGGTGCCGCCCGGCTCGCGCGTCCGGTCCGGGGCCCGCACGCCGGCGCCGGGGGGCGCGCCCGGCTGCACCGGCGCTCCGCCCAGGGTCGCCACGGCCTTCGCCCGACCGTCGAGATAGGCCGCATCAAGCAATCCCGCCGTGGGCGTGCTCACGAAGGCGGGGTCGCCGATGTAGCGGTCCCGGTCGGCGTAGCCCAGCCGGCTCGCCTGCGCGAAGGTCGCCCAGGCGGCGGGATCGGCGGCGGACTTCGAGGCGATGTCTGTCCGGTCCAGCAGACCCAGGATCTCCAGCACCCCGACCGTCCCCGCCGGCGCCGGGGCCCCGCAGACGCGGTAGCCGCGGTAGGGGGCGCACAGCGCCGTCCGCCGCAGAGGGCGGTAGGCGGCGAGGTCGGCCTCGCTCAGCGCGCCCGGCCTCGGCCCGGCATGCGTACGCGCCACGAGGTCGTGCGCGACCGACCCCTGCAGCAGCCCCGCCGAGCCGTTCGCCGCGATCAGCGCCAGCGCCTCGGCGTAGGCGGGATTGCGCATCAGGTCGCCCTTCTGCACGCGCGCGCCGTCGGGCTTGGTGAAGTAGGCGGTCGCGTCCGGCGTCTGCGCCTGCGGCCAGGGCGCGTTCGCCGCCCGCGCCAGCCGGCCCCCGACCACGAAGCCGTCCCGCGCCAGCCGCTCGCCGTCGTCGAACAGCGACCTCCAGGGTCGCCGCCCGTGGTCCCTGTGCGCCAGCTCCAGCATGGCGATCGCCCCCGGCGCGCCGGTGGACCGGCCGGACAGGATGGCGTCGATGTAGGAGAGCGGCTTGCCGTCCTCCCCGTAGAACAGCTGCGGCGTCGCGGCGGCGGGCGCCGTCTCGCGGCCGTCGTAGGTCGAGACCCTCCGCGTCTTGGCGTCGTACCAGACCATGAAGGCGCCCCCGCCGAGGCCCGAGCTCTGCGGCTCCACCAGCCCCAGCACCGCCTGCACCGCCACCGCCGCGTCGATCGCCGAGCCGCCCGCGCGCAGCACCTTCAACCCCGCCTCCACCGCGCGGGGGTCCGCGGCGGCCACCATGGCGTGCGGCGCGAGCGTCGGGGCCGAGGCCGGCGCGACGACGGGCGACCCCGCGGAGACCGGCGCGGCCGCGAGGGAGGCCGCCGCCGCCGAAAGAGCCGCCCGCAACGCGAGCCCACGGCGGGGACGGAGGAAAAGCTTCATCGAGGGACGTCTTTCACGCGAACGTCCGTCCTTCTAAGCGCAGGCCGCCATCGGCGTCACGCCGGCTCGCCTTGACAGTCGCATGCCGCTGCGGCCGCCTCCGCCGCATGACCTCTCCCCGCAACCTCCTCACCGACGTCCCCGGCTTACGGGTGGGGCACGCGCACGACCCGCAAGCCCGCACGGGCGTGACGGTGATCCTGCCCGACATCCCGTGCGTCGGCGCGGTCGACGTCCGCGGCGGCGGACCCGGCACGCGCGAGACCGACGCGCTCGCCTGCGACACCCTGGTCGAGGCGGTGGACGCGCTGGTCCTGGCCGGCGGCTCCGTCTACGGCTTGGCCGCCGCCGACGGCGTGGCCGCCTGGCTGGGCGCTCGGGGACGCGGCTTCGCGCTGCGCCCGGCGCCCGGAGTCCCGCCCTCCCCCATCGTCCCCGCCGCCATCCTCTACGACCTGGCCAATGGCGGCGAGAAGGCCTGGGGGCTGGAGCCGCCCTACCGCGAGCTCGGGATCGCCGCGGCGGAGGCGGCGGGGGAAGCCTTCGCCCTGGGCTCGGTCGGGGCCGGCTTCGGCGCGGCGGCCGGAGCGCTCAAGGGCGGCATCGGCTCGGCGGGCGCCCCGCCCGCGACCGCCGACGCGCCGGTCGTCGCGGCCCTGGCGGCGGTGAACAGCTTCGGTTCGGCCGTCGGCGCCGACCTGCGCTTCCTCGCCGCCCCCTTCGAGCGCGAAACGCCCGCGGGCTGGGAGTTCGGCGGCCACGGCCCCTCGCAGGTTCCCGCAGGCGACGCACCCTGGCCCTGGTCCAAGCTCGCCCCCGCCGCGCGCGCCCAGACCACCCTGGCCGTGGTCGCCACCGACGCCGACCTCACGCCCGCCGAGGCGAAGCGGCTGACGGCGATGGCGCAGGCCGGCCTCCTGCGCGCGCTCCGCCCCGCCCACACCCCCTTCGATGGCGACGTCGTGTTCGCCCTGGCCACGGGCGCCCGGCCTCTCGCCCTCTCCGCGGGAGTTCCTCGCGCCTTGGCTCTGCTGGAATTGGGCTCCCGCGCCGCCGACGCCCTGTCGCGGGCTATCGCCCGCGGCGTCTACGAAGCCGCCGCCGTCTGGCCGGACGGCCCTCCCCCCTGGCGCGCCGCGGCCCGAACCGCCGGCTTGCACCCGTAAACCCGACGCGCTACATCCCCGCCTCCCCGCCCCGGCGGCGCGCGCCCGTAGCTCAGCTGGATAGAGCATCAGACTACGAATCTGAGGGTCGGACGTTCGAATCGTTCCGGGCGCGCCAA
>CAZZZR010000128.1:0-7594 GCA_964658605.1 uncultured Caulobacter sp.
AGAGATCGCGCTGCGTGCGTCGGGGGAGGCCGCGGCGGCCGGCGCAGCGGTCATCGCCCCCGACGGCGCGGTGGAGGCGACATCGGGCGGCGCGCGCCGCGACTGGACGGCCGCGCTGCGCCACGTCCGAAACGAGACTTCCCGCGGCGCAGGCGTCTGGACCGGCGCGCTCGATGGCGCGGGCGCGCCCGGCGCCGCCGTCCGCGACCCGGCGACGGGCCGCTGGGTGCTGGTCGCGGCCGCCCCCTTCTCCGGGGCCGGACGCGGCGTCCAACTGTTCGACGCCGCCGGCCGCGCCCTGGACGGCGGCCCGTCCGACCTCGCAGCGTGGGTGGGGTCGGGACCCGCCGCCCGCCTCCTGCGGCAGGGGCGCGACAGCCCCGCGCAGGGGATCATGGGTGTTCGCGAGGGCGGGGTGGTGGCGGTGGCGCGGGGCGGCTCGGGAGTCATCTCGGGCTGGACCGGCTTCGCGCTGCGCTTCGCCGCCGCCTTCGCGCCGCTGGCGGTGGGGCTGGGCCTCCTGGCGCTGATGCTCCGTCAGGTGCAGCGCTCCGAGCGCGAGCGCCGCGCCAGCCGGGAGAGCGAGCGCCGCTTCCGGTCCTCCGTGGAGGCGGCGCGGTGCGGCATCTGGGAGTGGGACCTGCGCGCCGACCGCGTCTTCATGTCCGAGGTCACCGGCGTCATGCTGGGCTTCGGCGGGGCGGCGGAGGCGGAAGGAGCGGTCGTGCTCGACCGGCTCGCCGCGCCCGAGCGCCGCCGCGTCAGCTTGGCGCTGGAGGCCGCCAAGCGCACGGGCGCCTTCGACGTCTCCTTCGCGGTCCAAGGCCAGGGCGAGGCGGCGCACTGGGTCGACGCGCGCGGCCAGGCCCCCGCACCCGCCGACGGCCGCGGCTACGCCTCCCTGATCGGCGTGGCGCTTGACGTGACCGAGGAGCGGGCCGCCCAGGTCCGCGCCCAGGCCGCCGAGAACCGCCTGCAGGACGCGATCGAGAGCGTGTCGGAGGCCTTCGTGCTGTGGGACCGGAACCACAAGCTGGTGCTCTGCAACCAGGCCTACCGGGACTTCTTCTCGCTCGACGCGCGGCTGCTCACCCCCGGCGCCAGCCGCGAGACCGTGCAGCGCTTCGCCGCGTTGGCCATCCGGCGCGAGCACGCCCTCTCCTCCGAACGCCGCGGCCAGCGCGAGGCGGAGCTGACCGACGGCCGCTGGCTGCAGATCGCCGAGCGCCGCACCACCGACGGCGGCGTCGTGATGACCGCGGCCGACATCTCCGCGCTGAAGCGCCAGCAGGCCGCCATCGCCCAGAGCGAACAGGCCCTGCGCGAGGCCGTGCAGCGGCTGGAGGTCAGCCAGGACGAGCTGACCGAGCTCGCCGGGAAATACCACGAGGCCAAGGTCCGCGCCGAAAGCGCCAACCAGGCCAAGAGCGAGTTCCTGGCCAACATGAGCCACGAGCTGCGCACGCCGCTGAACGCCATCATCGGCTTTTCCGAGATGATGACCGCGGAGATGTTCGGCCGGCTCGGCGACCCGCGTTACGTGGAATACGCGCGCGACATCCACGGCTCGGGCCAGCACCTCCTGGCGCTCATCAACGACATCCTCGACATGGCCAAGATCGAGGCGGGCAAGCTGAACCTGCGCATGGCCGCGCTCGACGTGCTGGAGGCGGTGGACGACGCGGTGCGGCTGGTGCGCGCGCGCGCCGACGCGGGCGCGCTGCAACTCGTGCTCGACGTCCCGGCCGACCTGCCGGACGTGGAGGCCGACGAGCGCGCGCTGAAGCAGGTGCTGCTGAACCTCCTCTCCAACGCCATCAAGTTCACCCCCGCCGGCGGCCGGGTGGAGGTGAGCGCGCGAGAGGAGAAGGGCGCCGTGCGCGTCAGCGTGAAGGACACCGGCATCGGCATCGCCCCCGACGACTTGGCGAGGCTCGGCCGCCCCTTCGAGCAGGTGGAGAGCCAGCACGCGAAGACCGTTCAGGGGTCAGGGCTTGGGCTTGCGCTGACCAAGGCGCTGATCGCGCTCCACGACGGGGAGTTCGCGCTGGAGAGCGCGCCGGGCGTGGGCACGACGGCGAGCTTCGTGCTGCCGGCCTATGTGAAGCCGTCACGGTTGCGGGCGGAACGGGCGGCCTGAGCGGCCAGGGACGGCTGACGATCGCCGCCGCCTTTCGGATCGGGACGGAACGACCGCCTAGTAGGCGAGCTCGGCGTAGGCGGGGCGCACGTCGCCGTTCCAGGGACCGGCGAAGCGCTCCAGCAGCCGGTCGGCCGGCGTCAGGCCGCTGTCGGCGGTCTCGGCGAGAACGTCGAGGAAGCGGGTTTCGCCCTTGCCTCGGTTCTCCAGCCCGTTCGTGGCGACGGCGACCACGTCGCGGGCGACGTCCCTCAGCGAGCGGCCGCCGACCTGCGCCCTCAGGCCGACGCGCGCGGAGTCCAGCCGCAGCGCCTCGCGCGCCTCGCGCGTCCAGCCCTTGCACAGGTCCCAGGCGGCGGCCCGGGCGGGGGCGTCGTAGAGGAGGCCTGCCCAGAGGGCGGGCAGGGCGTTCAGGTGCGCCTCGTCGCCGCCGTCCGCGCCGCGCATCTCCAGGTACGTCTTCAACCGCACCTCGGGGAAGATGGTGGTCAGGTGGTCGGCCCAGTCCTTGATCGTGGGGCGCTGCCCGGGCAGCTGCGGCAGCTCGCCCTTGATGAAGGCGCGGAACGAAGCGCCTGAAAGATCGACATAACGGCCGCCGCGCTTGACGAAGTACATCGGGACATCGAGCGCGTAGTCGACGTAGCGGGCGAAGTCGAACCCGTCCTCGAACACGAAGCCCAGGAGGCCCGTGCGGTCCGGATCGGTGTCGGTCCACACCCGGGCGCGGGTGGAGAGCCAGCCGGAGGGCTTGCCCTCCACGAAGGGCGAATTGGCGAAGAGGGCCGTTGCGACCGGCTGCAGCGCCAGGCTCAGGCGGAACTTCTCCACCATGTCGGCCTCGGATGCGAAGTCGAGGTTGGCCTGCACGGTGCAGGTGCGCAGCATCATGTCGAGGCCGAGGCCCCCGACCTTGGGCATGTAGCTGCGCATGATGGCGTAGCGGCCCTTGGGCATGACCGGGATCTGGTCGCGCCGCCAGAGCGGATCGTGCCCGAGGCCGAGGAAGCCGAGGTTCAGCTCGGCGCCGATAAGGCGGCATTCGTCCAGGTGCTTCGCCGTCTCGGCGGCGATGTCGGCGATGTCGGCGAAGGGGGCGCCCGAAAGCTCGAACTGGCCGCCGGGCTCCAGGCTGACGTTGGCGCCGTCGCGCTCTAGCCCGATCAGAGTGCGGCCATCGTCGGACGCTTCGTAGACGCCCTCCCAACCGAGGCGCTTCAGCGACGACAGCAGCACGTGCACGCCGTCGGGCGCGTCGTAGGCCGGCCGCTCCAGGCCTTCGCGCCGGAAGATCAGCTTCTCGTGCTCGGCCCCGATCCGGTGCTGCGCTTGCGGCTTGCAGCCGTCGGCGAGGTAGGCGGCGAGGTCGGCGAACTCCAGCGGGCGGTCGTCGCCTGCGCAGTCGGCCATGGGTCACTCCCTGAAGAGCACAGCCGCCGCGGTTGCGCCGCAATCTGGCGAGGCCGCACATAGGCCGAGCTTGAACGCCGCTCAAGAGGCGCACCACGGCGGTGTGAACGATGTTCAGACCTGACGGTCGAGTCGCATCACCTGCGGCGGGAGGCGCCGGCCACGCCGCTGGGCGCTCCAAGGGCTGCACGCGCCGCGGGCTGGCGACCTGCGCGAATCCACAGCCATCGTCGTGCCCTGTCACCGTGTCGTCGGCTGGCACGGCCGTCTGACCACGGCGCGGGCGGGAGCGCTAGCGTGGGCGTTTTGGAGCACGCGCGCGTTACGCCTTATCCCGCCCCGCGACATCGACGCCGAACGTCGGCCAAATGGTTGACAGACCGGCCCGCGAGGAGAAAATCGCGTTCTGAGGATCAGCCGCGAGTGGGAAGCAACCTCTTCAAACGATAGCCTTTCTATCGGAAGCGGTGGCGTGTCCGTGTCGCGCGATGGGATGCGCGCCATGCCAGCAACGGACACGGTCGTTACGCCTAGCTTCGGGCGCTCGACGCCGCCAGGGGGGCGCTCGCTGGCCACGCTCTGCTACCAGAGCCGCACGCCCAGGCAGCCCAGCGCCGATGAACTCGACGAACTCCTGGCGGACGCCCGCGAGCGCAACAAGCGTTTCGGCGTCACCGGCATGCTGGTCCACGAGGGCGACCGCTTCTTCCAGTGGCTGGAAGGGCCGAGCGCCGCGCTCGACGTGCTGTGGACGTCGATCAGCCGCGACACCCGGCACGAGGATGTCGAGCTCCTGGGTGAAGGCGTCACCCCCGCCCGCCTGTTCAGCGACTGGGATCTGCGATTCCTCGACCGCGACGGTCGCGACCCCGGGGCCGACGGCGCCCAGGTCGAAGGGACGAAGATCGGCCCGCCGGAGTCCGCGCCGGTCGCGATGGCTCGGCTCGCCCTGGCGGGCGACGACACGGGCATGCTCGAACTCGTGCGCGGGCGGGGTGCAGCGGGCGAAGACGCCGAGACGCTGTGCCGCGTGCTGTTCGAACCCGCCGCCCACCAGCTGGGCGACTGGTGGTGCGAGGATGTCTGCTCCAGCTTCGACATCACCCTGGCGCTCGGTCGGCTGCAGAGCCTGGTCCGTCGCTTCGACGTCGCCCGCCCCAACCTGCGGCGCGTCGCGATCGAGGGGCGCAGCATCCTGGTCTCGCCGCCGCCCCTCGAGACGCACATGCTGGGCGCGACCCTCCTCGGCGGCTTCTTCGAGCGCGCGGGGTGGAGCGTGCAGGCCGAGTTCCCGGCGGACGATCCGGCTCTCATGGGTCTCGTCAGCGGCCACTGGTTCGACGCGCTCGCCCTGACGCTCAGCGACGTGTTCACGCGCCGTAACCGTCTCGAGGCGCTGATCCAGACGATCAAGGACGTCCGTACCGCGTCCCGCAATCCCAGGATGGCCGTCATCGTCGGCGGCCGCGCCTTCCGCGGCACGGCGGACGAGGCTCCGGAGCGCGTCGGAGCCGACGTCCATTACGAATCGGCCGGCCAAGCCGTCGGCGACCTCGACTACTGGCTGTTCATGCATCGGTTCAGGGCGGGGTTGGGAGATCAGGCCCGGCCGCCGAAGGGCCATGCTGCGGCCGAACAGGCGTTGACCCCGCTGGACGTGGTTCGCCTGATCACGCCGGCGCTGAAGCGTCGCGTCGCGCCGGGCGACCTCTAGCCCTCCTGAGCGGCCGGCAGACTTTGCGGCCGCCCCTGGCGCACCGCGCTGCGCGCTCCCACCTTGGCGTCAAGCTTGCCGGAGAAGCGTGATGAGCGATTACGAGCAGCGCAGGGCCCTCTGGCGGGATCTCCTTCATCACGCCGCCCTCATCCGGGACGAGGCCCTCGCGTTCGGGCGCGGCTGGCGCGGGTTCGCCCCGGCCCTCCACCTCGTCGTCGCCATGGAGAAGGAGGCGCAGCGCCTCGCCCTGAGCTTCGCCCATTAGAGGCCTAGGGGGCTTGCCTCAGGCGGTGCGCCAGTCCCCGCGCGCCGCCTGCCACAGCGTCAGGGCGCTGATCGCGGCGGTGTCGGCGCGCAGGATGCGCGGGCCTAGGGTGACGGCGGTCACGAAGGGCAGGGCGCGCAGGGCCTCCCGCTCCTCCGGCGCGAAGCCGCCCTCCGGGCCGATCAGCACCGCCCAGGGTCCATCGCCGGCCTCGCGCAGCGCGTCGAGCGCCGGGAGGGCGCGGCCGGTCGCGCCGCCCCATTCGGCGGCGGCGTCGCCGCCCGCCTCGTCGCAGAACATCAGCCGCCGCGCCGGCTCCCAGCCCGCCAGCAACGTGTCGAGCTTCTCAGGCGCGACCACCTGCGGCACGTCCAGCCGGCCGGTCTGCTCGCTGGCCTCGGTCGCGATCGCCTGCAGCCGGTCCACGCGGGTGTGGTCGGCGTTGGTGCGGCGGGTGAGCGCGACGCGCACGCGGCGGCAGCCGAGCTCGGCCGCCTTCTCCACGACCGTCTCCAGCCGCGCCCGCTTCACCAGCGCCACCACGAGGTCGAGGTCGGGCGTTCCCGCCTGGGTCCGGGTGCGCTCGCCGATCGTCAGCGTGCAGCCGCGCTTGCCGATGTCGGTCACGGCGGCGAGCCATTCGCCGTCGCGCCCGTTGAACACCAACACTTCGTCCCCTTCGCGCAGGCGCATGACCGTGGTCAGGTAGCGGGCCTGGTCGTCAGAAGGCTCCAGCCGGGAGCCGGGGCGCAGGGGATCGGGAACGTGGAGGCGGATCATGGCCCGCACCAGCACCGGAGGCCGCAGTTGAGCAAGCCCGAAACCGACGCGTACGACGCGGCGCTGACCGAGCTGCAGCTTCGCCTCGTCAAGTTCCAGCAGCGGGCGATCAAGTCGGGCGCGCGTACGGTCGTGGTGCTGGAGGGGCGCGACGCGGCCGGCAAGGACGGCGCCATCCGGCGGATCGTCGAGCACCTGTCGCCCCGCTACACCCGCGTGGCGGCCCTGCCCAAGCCGAACGACCGCCAGGCGACGCAGTGGTACTTCCAGCGCTACGTGGCCCACCTGCCCGCGGCGGGCGAGCTGACCCTCTTCAACCGCAGCTGGTACAACCGCGGCGGCGTCGAGCCGGTGATGGGCTTTTGCACGCCAGCCGAGCACGAGGAGTTCCTGCGCGACGCGCCCGACTTCGAGCGCATGCTGGTGGAGAGCGGGATCGCGCTGGTGAAGTTCTGGCTCGACATTTCCAAGCCCGTCCAGGCCGAGCGGCTGGAGGCGCGGCGCGACGACCCGCTGAAGGCGCTGAAGGTCAGCGACCTCGACAAGGTCGCGCAGGACCGCTGGGCCGACTACTCCGCCGCCCGCGACACCATGCTGACGCGCACCCACACCGCGGGGGCGCCCTGGTGGTGCGTCCAGGCCGACCACAAGAAGCGCACGCGGCTGAACCTGATCCGCGCGCTCCTGCGCCACGCCGATCCGGACCACGCCGACAAGGTGGACGCGCCCGATCCCGATGTGGTCTTCCCCTTCTCCGCCGAGGCGCTGGAGGACGGGCGGCTGGCGTAGTAGGAGCGGCTGCGATGAAGCACGTGAACCTGGGCGCCAGCGGCCTGAAGGTCTCGCGCCTGGCGCTGGGCTGCATGAGCTATGGCGACCCCAAGTGGCGCGAGTGGGTGAAGGGGCCGGAGGAGAGCCTGCCCTTCTTCAAGCGGGCGCTGGAACTGGGGATCGACTTCTTCGACACCGCCGACATGTATTCCCTCGGCGCGAGCGAGGAGGTGACGGGCCGCGCGCTGAAGGAGATGGCGCGGCGGGACGACGTCGTGATCGCCACCAAGGTCTTCAACCCGATGTCGGAGGCGCCGAACGACCGGGGCCTGTCCCGCAAACACGTGATGGCCTCGATCGACGCCAGCCTGAAGCGCCTGCAGACCGACCACGTCGACCTCTACCAGATCCACCGCTTCGACCCGCGCACTCCGATCGAGGAGACCATGGAGGCGCTGCACGACGTGGTGAAGGCGGGCAAGGCGCTCTACCTCGGCGCCTCGTCCATGCC
>CAZZZR010000129.1:0-4713 GCA_964658605.1 uncultured Caulobacter sp.
CGACAAGCACCCCCGAGGCGCCTTCAACGCGGACCCGGAGGCGAGCGGCCTGCCCCGCTGGTACGGCGAGGTCGGGATGATGCTGACCACCCAGTTCTTCGCCATGAAGATCCGGCGCTACATGGCGCTGCACGGGATCAGCACGACCGCGCTGGGCCGCGTGGCGGAGAAGGCGTTCGAGAACGGCGCGCTCGCCCCCCACTCCTGGCGCAAGACGCCGGTGGATCTCGACACGATTCTGAACGCCCAGATGGTGTCCGACCCGCTGACCAAGTTCATGTTCTGCTCGCCCGCGGAGGGGGGCGTGGCGCTGATCCTGGCCTCGGACAGGAAGATGCGCGAGCTCGGCCTCTCGGGCCCCAAGGTGCAGGGCGCCACGGTGCGCACCCGCGAGCAGGGCTCGTTCGAGGTGTTCGCCCCCTCGCTGGACGTGGATCGCGGCCCCTCTCCCACCCAGACCGCGTCAAAGGCGGCCTACGAGATGGCGGGCGTCGGGCCGGACGAGATCGACGTGGCGCAGATCCAGGACACCGAGAGCGGCGCCGAGATCATGCACATGGCCGAGAACGGCTTCTGCCGCGACGGCGACCAGGAGCAGTGGCTGGCGGACGGCGACACCAAGCTCGGCGGCCGACTGCCGGTGAACACCGACGGCGGGTGCCTGGCGTGCGGCGAGCCCATCGGGGCCTCGGGCCTGCGCCAGGTCTACGAGAACGTGCAGCAGCTCCGCGGCCGTGCCGAGGGGCGGCAGGTGGAGGGCGCGCGGCTGGGCTACAGCCAAGTCTACGGCGCGCCGGGGCTTTCGGCGGTGGTGGTGCTGGCCGCCTGAGGCTTGCGACCGCCCCCGAGCAGCAGGAAGGCGCTGACCGAGGCCCCCAGGCAAGAGGCCGCCGCGACGGCGCACGCCAGGCGGAAGCCGCCCACCAGGGCCGCGCCCCTCGCCGCCAGCACCGCGCCGAGCAGCGCCGTCGCCACCAGGCCGCCCCCACGTGCGACCGCACTGTTGAACCCGGAGGCCGAGCCCGTGTGTCGTGCGTCGACCGAGCCGAGCACCGCCGTGGTCAGCGGCGCCACGGCCCCCGCCATGCCGAACGCGATGACCAGGATGGCGGGCAGCACGTCGCGCCAGTAGTCGCCCCGGGCGTCGATCCGCGTCGCCAACAGGAAACCGAGCGCCACCACGACGGGCCCGACGGTCAGCGGCCAGCGGCCCCCGATGCGCCCGGCCAAGCCGCCCATCACGGGCGAGGTGAGCGACAGGACGATCGGGAACGGCAGCAGCGCCGCGCCCGCCGCCACCGCCGACCAATGGGCGACCACGATCAGCATGAAGGGGATCAGCACCAGGAGCGCGCCCAGCGCGCCATAGAGCAGGAGCGTCAGGAGCGTCAGGCCCACGAACTCGCGCGAGCCGAACAGGCTCAGCGGCATCATCGCCCGGTCGCCCAGCCGCCGCTCCAGCGCCACGAACGCCGCCAGGAGCGCCAGGCCCGCCAGAACGCCGACGTACGCCGGGGCCGTCCAGCCGCCCGGCCCGGCCCCCACCGTCAGGCCCCAGGTCGCCGCGCCGAGCCCCGCGGTGGCCAGCGCCGCGCCCGCAAGGTCCAGTCGCGGCGCGTCGCCGGACGGCGCCGGGTCGCGCACGCAGGCCAGCGCCAGTGCGATCGCCGCCAGCGCGATCGGCAGGTTGACCAGGAAGATGCTGCGCCAGCCGACCGCGTCGATCAGCCAGCCGCCCAGCACGGGGCCGACCGCGCCCATGACCGCGCCGGTGGAGGCCCACACGCCGATCGCGCGCCCCCTCGCCTCGCCTTCGAAATTGGCGCCCAGGATGGCCAGGCTGTTGGGCATCAGCAGCGCCGCTCCCGCGCCCTGCGCTCCGCGCGCGAGCAGGAGCCAAGCGAGGCTCGGCGCCGCGGCGCAGCCCAGCGACGCCAGGGCGAACACGCTCGTCCCGACCACCAGCAACCGCCGTCGCCCGTAGCGGTCGCCCAGCGCGCCGCCGAACAGGAGCAACGCGCTCAGCGGCAGCAGGTAGGCGTTGACCACCCACGGCAGGTCGGCGCCCGCCCCCTTCAGGTCGCGCCCGATCGCCGGCAGGCCGACGTTGACCACCGACCCGTCGATGAAGGCCAGGCTCGACGCCAGGATGCAGGTCAGGAGCGTCAGCCGTGGACTGGCGGCGCCGTCGCGGGACTCGGACGCACGGTGCGCGCCAGCCGCGTCGCAGGCCGTGTGGATCGCCGCCATCTTCGCTCCCCGCGCCAGCGGGCGGACCATGCCCGGCGAGGCCGGCGAACGCCAGCCGGGGGTTGCAGCCGTCACGTCGGAGGCGGAGGCTCAAGGCCCAGCCTGCTTTCCGGACGCGCCATGAGCCTGATCGACACGCGCCGCGACCAGATGTTCCCGACGCTCTCCAAGGCGCAGATGGAGACGGCGCGCCGCTTCGCCTCCGCCGAGCCGCGGCGCTTCGCGCCGGGCGAGACGGTCTACGAGGCCGGCGACCTGCACTCGCCCGTCTGGCTCGTGCTGGAGGGTGAGATCGAGGTCTCTCGCCGCGAAGGGCTCTCGCACACCGTCTCGCTGACGTCGCATCCCGCCGGCGGCTTCAGCGGCGAGGTGAGCCAGCTCTCCGACCGCCCGGCCCTCGCCAGCGGCCGCGGCGGGCCTAAGGGGTGCCTCGCGCTGCCGATCGACGCCGCGCACCTGCGCGCGCTGGTGATCGGCTCGGCCGACATCGGCGAGCTGGTGATGCGCGCGCTGATCCTGCGGCGGGTGGCGCTGATCGAGGATGGAGGCTCGGGATCGATCCTCGTGGGCCGTCCGGACGCGCCGGACCTCGTACGCCTGCAGGGCTTCCTCACCCGTAACGGCTATCCGTGCCTCGTGCTCGACTCCGAGGCCGAGGGCGAGGGGCGCGACCTGGTCGAGCGGCTGGGCGTGCGGCCCGAGGAACTGCCGCTGATGGTGTGCCCCACGGGCGCGGTGCTGCGCCGCCCGACGGACGCGGAGGCCGGGGCGTGCGTGGGGATCACGCCGGACCTTGACCCCGAACGCGTGTACGAGGTGCTGGTGGTCGGCGCCGGCCCCGCGGGCCTGGCCACCGCCGTCTACGCCGCGTCCGAGGGGCTGGCGGTCCTGGTGCTCGACCAGCGCGCGATCGGGGGCCAGGCGGGCGCCTCGGCGCGGATCGAGAACTACCTGGGGTTCCCCACCGGCATCTCGGGGCAGGCGCTGGCGGGCCGCGCGTTCAGCCAGGCGCAGAAGTTCGGGGCCGAGGTCGGCGTCCCGCTCCAGGCCGCGAGGCTGGAGTGCGACGGTCCCAAAGACGCGCCGCTGCGGGTGCGTCTGGACGACGGCCGCGAGGTGCGGGGGCGCGCCGTGGTGGTGGCGGCCGGTGCGCGCTACCGCCGCCCGGAGATCACGAACCTGGCGACGTTCGAGGGCGCGGGCGTCTCCTACTGGGCCTCGCCCGTCGAGGCGAAGCTGTGCGAGGGCGAGGAGGTGGCGCTGGTCGGCGCCGGCAACTCCGCGGGCCAGGCGGTGGTGTTCCTCGCGCCGCGGGTGAAACAGCTGCACCTCGTGGTCCGGGGCGACGGGCTGGAGGCGTCGATGTCGCGCTATCTCGTCGACCGGATCGCGGCCTTGCCCAACGTGACGATCCACACCGGAAGCGAGGTGGCGGCGCTGCACGGCGACCGCGAGTCGGGGCTGATGGGAGCGGAGTTCAGCCACCGCGAGGGGGGCGTCACCCGTTGCGACCTGCGCCACCTGTTCCTGTTCATCGGGGCGGACCCCAACACCAGCTGGCTGGACGGCTGCGTCGCGCTGGACAGCAAGGGCTTCGTGGTCACCGGGGCGGACGCGCACGGGGAGGCTTGGCCGCTCGACCGGGCGCCGCTGCCTCTGGAGACGAGTCGGCCGCGCGTGTTCGCCATCGGCGACGTGCGGGCCGGATCGACCAAGCGCGTGGCCGCCGCGGTCGGCGAAGGCGCCGCGGTGGTGGCGCAGTTGCACGGCCTCCTCGCCCAGCCGGTCACGACGGCGTGATGCTGCACTGCGGGATCGTGGCGGTATAAGGCCGCCGCCGACATCGAAGCGTCGTCCGCCGCCGCTAGAACCTTCGGCGTGCAGGATCCGCGCATGGACGACGAACCCGCCGCAGCAGCCCCCGCCGACGCGAACGCGTCCTCGCCCCGGCTGTGGCGCGACGCCAAGCGGGTGCTGGTGCTGCAGGGCGGCGGCGCGCTCGGCTCCTATCAGGCTGGCGTTTACGAGGCGTTGGCCGACGAGGGCGAGAGCCTGGACTGGGTGGCGGGCATCTCCATCGGGGCCATCAACGCCGCCCTCATCGCCGGCAACCCGCCGGAGCGCCGGGTCGAGCGGCTGCGGACGTTCTGGGAGACGGCGACCTCCGGCCTCGTGCCCGCCCCGCCCCTGCCGGGCGACGGGCCTCGCACCCTGTTCAACAGCATGAGCGCGGCGATGATCACCGTGTTCGGCGCGCCGGGCTTCTTCGCGCCGAAGATCGCCCCCGCCTGGATGGCGTCTCCGGGATCGCCCGACGCGCTCGGCCTCTACGACACCGTGCCGCTGCGGGACTCCCTGGAGCGGCTGGTCGACTTCGACCGCATCAACCACCCGGGCTCCACCCGGCTCACCGTTGGCGCGGTGGACGTGGAGCGGGGCGACAGCGTGATCTTCGACAGCCGC
>CAZZZR010000129.1:4813-7556 GCA_964658605.1 uncultured Caulobacter sp.
GAGAAGGACATCCGCTACTCCAGCCGCACGCGCATGAATACGGCGATGACGATGGAGCAACATCGCGCCAAGACAGCCATGCGCGACCTCCTCGCCGCCCTGCCCCCGGAGTTCGCCGAACGCGAGGACGTCTGCTTCCTGCGCCAGGAGTCGCGGGAGAACGCGGTGTGCATCGTGCAGCTGATCTACCGCAAGCGGCCCTACGAGGGCGGCACGTCCGACTACGAGTTCTCGCGCCAGTCGATGCTGGACCATTGGAGCGCGGGCTCGGCCGACATCGAGGCGGCCCGGCCGCAGTTGCGCGCGCTGCTGGACCGCCCCCGGGAGCCCGGGATGCTGACGCTCGATCCAGGCCTCGACCGCCACCACGAGGCCGGCGCGCCCCCTTCCTCCCCGGAGCCCCAGCCATGACGCGCGACGAAATCCTGAAGGTCCCCTCCATGCCGGCCTTCGCGCCGAGCTATCCGCACGGGCCCTTCCGCTTCGTGCGCCGCGAATACCTGATCGTCACCTACGAGACCGACCCGGACGCGGTGCGCGCCGCCCTGCCCGAGCCGCTGGAGCCCGACGGCTCGAACCTGGCCTACTACGAGTGGATGAAGATGCCCGACGCCTCGGGTTTCGGCGACTACGAGGAGTCGGGCTCGGGCCTGCACGCGACCTTGAACGGCGAGCCCTGCAGCTTCTCGGTGCAGATGTACCTCGACGACGAGCCCCCGATCACCGGCGGCCGCGAGATCTGGGGCTTCCCCAAGAAGTACGGCGCGCCGCGCCTCAAGGTAGTGAAGGACACGCTGACCGGCGTGCTCGACTACGACGAGCAGCGCGTGGCGCTCGGCACCATGCAGTACAAGTACAAGCGGCTGGACGACGCGGAGATCGCCAAGGGCCTCGCCAAGCTGAACGTCAACCTGAAGCTCCTGCCCGACGTGGACGGCTCGCCCAAGGTGGCGCAGCTCGTCGGCTACAACCTGCAGGACATCCATGTGCACGAGGCCTGGGACGGCGACGCCCGCCTGCACCTCGTGCCGCACGTCAACTGCCGCGTGGCCGACCTGCCGGTGAAGCGGATCGTCGGCGGCCGCCACCAGATCGTCGACTTCGTGCTGCCCTACGGCCGCGTGCTGCACGACTACCTGGCCTAGCCTTACACCTTCGGAGAAGACCCATGAGCCTCAAGGGCAGGAAAGCCGTCGTCACCGGCTCCACCAGCGGCATCGGCTTGGCCTATGCCCGCGCGCTGGCGGCGGAGGGCGCCGACGTCTGCATCAACGGCTTCGGCAAGCCGGAGGACATCGAGGCCGAGCGGGCCAAGATCGAGAGCGAGTTCGGCGTCAAGGCGATCTACTCGAACGCCGACATGAGCAAGCCCGAGGAGATCGCGGGCATGGTCGAGACGGCGGTGTCGCAACTCGGCGCGCTGCACATCCTGATCAACAACGCCGGCGTCCAGCACGTCGAGCCGATCGAGACCTTCCCGGTCGACAAGTGGAACCTGATCCTGGCCATCAACCTCTCGGCCGCCTTCCACGCGATGAAGGCCGCGATCCCGCACATGAAGTCGGAGGGCTGGGGCCGGATCATCTCGACCGCCAGCGCGCACAGCCTCGTCGCCTCGCCGTTCAAGTCGGCCTACGTCACCGCCAAGCACGGGCTGGCGGGCCTGACCAAGACGGCGGCGCTGGAGGTGGCGAAGGACAAGATCACCGCCAATTGCATCTCGCCCGGCTACGTCTGGACACCGCTGGTGGAGAACCAGATCCCCGACACCATGAAGGCGCGCGGCCTCACCAAGGAGCAGGTGATCAACGACGTGCTCCTGGAGGCGCAGCCGACCAAGGAATTCGTGACCGTCGATCAGGTTGCGGCGCTGGCGATCTTCCTGTGTTCTGACGCGGCGGCGAATATCACGGGCGCCAACCTCTCGATCGACGGGGGATGGACCGCGGAATGAGCCGCGGGCCCGGCGGCTAGAGGCCCAGGAGGCTCAGCGTGCGCACGCACCCGAGCCAGAGAGCGCCGGCGATCAGCCACGCGCCCGCGGCGAAGAGCAGCGCGACCACCGGCTTGGGCACCGCGTCGCTGGCTGTTCGCAGTCGCTCGTGGACATGGGTCGTGGTCATCGTGTCGTGCCGCCTTGCACCGGTTCCGATTTAGCGATCCTCGGCCAAAGTGAACGGCCCGTCACCCTCAACTTGAAGGGGAAGCGATAACTGGCGGTGGCGTTAAAAGCCTCATTTCAGCCGCTGAAACTGGATGAAAGATGACGAATTTCAGGCGGTCGGAGCGGCGCGCCAGTCAGTTCGCGCGCGTAGGTGAGACGATCAACCGCAGGGTGATTCGCGTTGGGCGTCAGGGCTCTCGGACCTGCTTCCGCCAGAGTGCGGCATAGTCTCCGTCCCGCGCCAGGAGCGCGGCGTGGGCGCCGCGTTCCGCAATCCGGCCCGCTCGCAGCACCAGGATCTCGTCGGCGTCGGCGACGGTCGAGAGGCGGTGGGCGACCACGATCACCGTGCGCCCCGCCTTGGCGCGGCGCAGGGTGGCCTGGATCGCGGCCTCGGTGCGGCTGTCGAGCGCGCTGGTCGCCTCGTCCAGGATCAACACCCGCGGGTCGGCCAACAGCGCGCGGGCAAGGCCCACGCGCTGACGCTCGCCTCCGGAGAGCTTGAGCCCGCGCTCCCCCACGCGGGTCGACATCCCCTGCGGAAGGGCGCGGATGAAGACGCCGAGCTCGGCCGACTCG